>NZ_JAKVCI010000016.1:0-51680 GCF_022447305.1 Prochlorococcus sp. ALOHA_ZT_50
CAGTAATAGCAGCTATCCCTTCTGAAAAAACTACAATTATATCTACAATATATTTTGCTTATAAAGCAATTGGAAATCAAACTTTTGTGATTGATTTAAATCCAAAAAGTTTTGTTGAAATGATTGCTCCTGCCAGAACATTTGGTTTTAAAGATCAATTTCAAGAGTTAAGTGAACTTGGATTAATAAAAGGTGGAAGTTTGGAAAATGCCCTTGTTTGTGACGGTGATAAATGGGTTAATCCACCATTAAGATTTGATAATGAACCAATAAGACATAAAATTTTAGACCTAATTGGGGACTTGGCTTTGGTAGGGTTACCTAAGGCTCAAATTTTAGTTTATAAAGGATCACATTCTTTAAATGCTTTATTGGCCTCATCGCTAAAAAATTAACTTTATCTTTAATTGTTTTGGAAAAGAAATTATCCAGTGAAAATAATCAACTTTCCTCTGAGCACATACTAGGTTTATTACCTCACAGATATCCTTTTGCTCTTGTGGACAAAGTTATAGAGAATATTCCTGGGGAGAGAGCTGTTGCAGTAAAAAATGTAACTATAAATGAGCCTCAATTTCAGGGACATTTTCCTGAGAGACCCTTGATGCCTGGGGTTCTTATTGTTGAATCAATGGCTCAAGTTGGTGGAATAATTGTAACGCAAATGCCCGATCTTCCTAAAGGACTTTTCGTCTTTGCTGGAATCAATAATGTTAAATTCAGAAAACCAGTTGTGCCTGGAGATCAATTGATAATTTCTTGTGAGTTATTGTCTATTAAAAGACAAAGATTTGGGAAGGTTAAAGGTGAGGCGCATGTTGATGGGAAGTTGGTTTGTGCTGGAGAATTAATGTTTTCATTAGTTGATTAGGGATATGGATCATAAAAATACTGAATTAAACTCAAGCTTTAGTGGTGTAAAAGTTCACCCAAATGCTTTTGTTGATCCAAGTGCCGAATTACATGATGGGGTTATTATCTCTCAAGGAGCTATTGTCGGTCCTGATGTGACTATCGGGAAAGGAACCGAAATAGGACCGAATGCTGTTATTTCAGGAAGAACTCAAATTGGTATTAACAATAAAGTTTTCCCAAGTGTTTTTATAGGTCTTGATCCCCAGGACCTTAAATATAAAGGGGCCCATACTGAAGTAATTATTGGAGATAATAATACTTTCAGAGAATGTGTAACTATTAATAAGGCAACTGATGAGGGCGAAAAAACAATTATTGGAAATAATAATTTGTTGATGGCTTACACTCATATCGGCCATAATTGTGAACTTGGTAATAGGATAGTTTTATCAAATAGTGTTCAAGTTGCAGGCCATGTAAAGATTGAAGATAAAGCTATTATTGGCGGTTGTTTAGGTATTCATCAGTTTGTACATATTGGATATTTAGCAATGATTGGAGGGATGACTAGAGTAGATAGAGATGTACCTCCTTTTTGTTTGGCCGAAGGGCATCCAGGAAGATTGAGAGGTTTAAATAGGATTGGAATTAAGAGAAGTGGTTTAATGGAAAATAAAGATTTTGACTTAAAATTACTTCAAAGTACTTGGAATCTACTTTTTAAATCTAATGATGCGATTTCAAATTCATTAGAAAAAGTAATGAAAGGAGAATTAGATATTTCATCTTCAAAATTATGTAATTTCTTAAAAGAGTCAATATCTAAAGAAAGACGAGGACCAATGCCTATAGTGAATTTATGAATAAAAAGATATTTATAAGTACTGGAGAAGTCTCTGGAGATTTGCACGGAAGTTTGTTATCAAAAGCATTATTAGATGAAGCTAAAAAAAAATCTATAGATTTAGAAATTTGCGGATTAGGTGGGGAAAGGATGAAGAAAGAAGGTGTAAAAATTCTTCAAGATACTACATCAATTAGTGCAATAGGAATTTGGGAGGCTTTACCTCTTATTATTCCAACAATAAGAATTCAAAAAAGGTTCTATAAATTACTAAAAAAATATCCTCCAGATTGCTTAATTTTGATTGACTATATGGGTCCCAATATAAAAATTGGTACTAAATTAAAAAGATCGAAGACTAAAATTCCAATTTTTTACTATATTGCTCCTCAAGAGTGGGCTTGGAGGGTTGGCAATAATACTACAACAAATCTAATAAAATTTTCTGATAAAATTTTTGCGATTTTCAAGAAAGAAGCAGCATTTTATAAAAAGAGGGGCGGAAATGTTTTGTGGGTTGGACATCCAATGATTGATTTGACAAAAAAACTTCCTCTAAAGAAAGATGCCAGAACTATTTTAAACCTTCGCCCAGATCAAAACATCATACTTTTAATGCCCGCATCAAGACCTCAAGAATTGCGATATATATTACCTACTTTTATGAAATCGGCTAAAAAATTACAACAAAAATATCCAAGTTTGGTTGTCTATATTCCCTCCTGTCGGGATGCTTTTGATGAAATATTCAAAAAAGCCTTTAGAAAATATCAAGTTAAAGGACTTGTGATTTCTCAAAAAGATAGTGCAAAATTAAAGCCTTATATTTATTCGCTTACTAAAATTGCTCTTTGTAAATCTGGGACAGTTAATATGGAATTAGCTTTATATGGAATCCCACAGATTGTTGGTTATAGAGTAAGTAGGGTAACTGCTTTTATTGCTAAAAAAATTCTCAATTTCAAAGTAAGATTTATTTCCCCTGTAAATTTGTTAGTTAATAAATTAATAATCCCTGAGTTTGTACAAAAGGAGTTTGATGAAAAGAAAATTTTCTATAAATCTTGTAGGATTCTTGAGGGAAAGTCAGAAAAAATAAAAATTAAAAAAGGTTATGCTTTTTTAAAAAAAGAATTAGGAGAAGAGGGCGTAGTCCAGAGAGCTGCTAAAGAGATTATTAATTCTATTATTTGAACTTTATAATAAAAAAATGAAATATTTTTTACCTTTAATAATTGCTCTTTCAATGTTTATCAACCCTGTAAACGCTTTTGCAGAGGAATTGATTCTTGCAGGAGGTTGTTTTTGGTGTTTAGAACATGATTTAGAGTCATTAAAGGGGATAAATTTTGTACAAAGTGGCTATTCAGGTGGAGATTTACAAAATCCTACCTACGAAAATCATGAAGGACATCAGGAAGTGGTTTTGGTGGACTATGATTCCCAATTGGTAACTTTACCCGAGATACTTAGGCTCTATTTTAGAAATATTGATCCTCTAGACGGCAAGGGTCAATTTTGTGATCGTGGAGATTCTTATAGGCCAGTGATCTTTTTCAAAGATGAAACTGAGGAAAGTGATGCAAAAAATGCAATTCTTTCGGCCTCTAATGAATTGCGAGTGCCATTAGAAAAAATATCTGTAGAACTAAAATCAAAAGGTAAATTTTGGTTGGCTGAAGAATATCATCAGGATTTTGCTGAGAGAAATGAATTAAAATATAAGTTCTATAGATTCTCATGTGGGAGAGATCAGAGATTGGATAAATTATGGGGGGATAACGCTAGATCAATAAATCTTTGGACTGAATGATTTTAAATATAGTTATTTATTTTTAATCCATTGAACAAGAGTTTTAACTCCAAAACCGGTTGCACCTGATGGATTAATCCCCTTATTCTTATCAGTCCAACAAGTCCCAGCAATATCAATATGAGCCCATTTAATCTCTTTATCAAAGAATTCCTCTAAAAACAAAGCAGCAGTTATTGACCCACCTGCTCTAGGACCTGTATTTTTCATGTCAGCTATATGAGACTTTAACCCTTCTTTATAAGATTTTTGTAAAGGCATTTGCCATAATTCTTCTCCAGACTGGGCTGATGCAGCTTTTAGGTCATTTGCTAGATCATCATTATTGCTCCAGAATCCAGCTACATCATTCCCTAATGCAACAACAATAGCTCCTGTTAAAGTGGCGAGATCTATTATTGAATCCGGTTTTAAATTTGATGCGTAAGTTAAAGCATCAGCTAATGTGAGTCTACCCTCTGCATCAGTGTTATTTATTTCAATTGTCTTACCATTAGATGCTTTAACTACATCTCCAGGATGTACTGCAGATCCATTTATCATGTTTTCGCAAGATGCCACAATAAAATGAATTTCTAATCCCTTTGGTTTTATTGCTCCAAGTGCTTTTGCTGCTCCTAAAACTGCAGCGCTTCCGCCCATATCATATTTCATCATTTCAATTTGAGAGGCTCCTACTTTCAGGTTGTATCCTCCAGAATCAAAGGTTAAACCCTTCCCAACAAGCGCAATCTTTTCTTTTATAGGCCCCTCTGACTTTAAAGTAAGATGTATAAATTTAGGATCTAGATCAGAACCTTTTGCTACAGCTAAATATGCACCCATTCCTAAATCTTCACAATCTTTTGCCTCTAAAATTTTTACTTCCAAACCATGATCTTTAGCTATTTGAGAAGCTTGTATAGACATTTCCTGAGGAGTAAGGCTATTTGGAGGGGCGGCTACAAGTCTTCTTGCTAGTTCTACACCTTCACATATTTGTGCTGTCTCTTCAAAGCTAATATTCTCAAATTTTTTTAAATTCAAAAACTCTATTTCTTTAAGAACTTTCTTTTCATCTTTTTTCTTATTGAATCTATTGTCCTTATAGGCAGATAATCTGGCTGACTCTGCTAATTGATTTATTTCTAGTTGTGAATTTATTAATTCCCAAGGTAGCAAGATGCTGATTTTTTCATTTTTATCAACAGTTTTCCTAACTAGATTTCCTATAGAGTTTTCTATATCACTTTTATTTAGGTCTTTTGATTTGCCAAGACCAACTATGATTAAAGTTTCTAATTTTTGATCTAAAAATTCAAAGCTTAAAGTTTTTCCTTTTTCTCCTTTAAATTTTTTTTGAGTAACTTTTTTTAGTAATAATTTTGGGTCAATAACAAATTTTATGTTTTCAAGTTGGCTTGCAATTTCTTCCTCTAAAACTCCAAAAATTAATGAAGCACCTTGCCAGTTATCTAGATTTTTTTGGAATGTGGAAAATTGCATTTGTAAAATGGATTTAATTAACTTTTAGTTGTTTGTGAAAGTAGTTGCCCACCTATCTCGAGTTTCTTTATTAAAAGGTGGTAACCATAAATATATCAGTTGCTGTTCTAATTTACGTCTTAATTTTACTTCTTTAGGTACATCTAAGAAGAAACGAATATCTTGGTGACTTGAGAGTTTGTTATGAGCTAGGGCTTCTTTATAGTTCATGAGGTAATTTTTACAGTCATGTTCTCCCTTCCATCTTTTATTTGCTGAATTTGTTTCTCCTATATAAAGGATTATTTTAGAACTCTCCATCGAGTCAATTACAAAATACATTGCTGGCCCATTGTGTATATATTGATTGGTTCTCCAAAAGTTCAATGATAATGGCTGCAAGGAAAACGGATCAATTTTTCTTTCATTGGAAATTGTATTTATAGGAAGACTTGTTTGGTGCAAAGTTTTATTGTGAGTATCTTTTGAAATTTTGAATTGGTGATTATATATTCTATTTCTCCATTCAGTTAGGATTTCGCCTTTGATTTTTAGATTATTTGAGTGTTGAAAATTAATTGATGTATTTACATTTGAACCAAATAATTCAAATTGTCTATTTTGGTTTGAAATATTATTTACGTTAAATTTTTCCAATATTTATGAAACATGTCTACTAAATTTAATTCTGAAAAAATATAAATCAAAGAATTATTTATAAACTAAAATTTATTAATGTTCTAATCAATTTAAAAGATTCTTGTTATCTTGTAATTGAGCCTTAATCTTGCGAAGTAAAAAAATAGAAATGGGATTCTTTGAGTCAGACATCGTTCAAGAAGAAGCTAAAAAGCTTTTTACAGATTACCAAGAACTTATGAAACTTGGCTCTGATTATGGAAAATTTGACAGAGAAGGGAAAAAAATGTTTATAAAAAAAATGGAATCTCTTATGGATCGTTATAAGGTTTTTATGAAGAGATTTGAATTGTCTGAAGATTTTCAAGCAAAAATGACAGTAGAACAATTAAAGACACAGTTAAGTCAATTTGGGATTACTCCTGATCAAATGTTCGATCAAATGAATAAAACCTTAATAAGAATGAAGGATGAACTTGATAAAACTTCTTAAATTTAACTGTTAAAGCTTCATGTCAGATAATTTAATATTGCCATCATGGCTGTCAAGAGGAATAGAAGAATATTTTCCAATTAAGGGAACAGATCAAACCTTTTCGGAGATAATTGATCATGCGAAAAAAAATAATAAAAAATTAAGGGTTAAACTCGGCATCGATCCAACTGGAACCGATATTCATCTTGGGCACAGCATATTGTTTAAAAAACTTAGGGCATTCCAAGATAATGGACATATTGCAGTTTTAATTATTGGGGATTTTACTGCTCAAATTGGAGATCCAACCGGAAAAAACAAAACAAGAGTTCAGTTATCGGAAAAACAAGTTAAGGATAATGCAAAAACATACTTAACCCAACTAGGGATGGGAAAGCCAGCCAATGAATCTATTTTAGATTTTGATTCAAAAGATAGAATAGAAATTAGATATAACAGTGAATGGTTAAAAGGATTAAATCTTAATTCGATAATTGAATTAATGGGGAGTGCAACAGTTAGTCAAATGCTAGCTAAGGAGGAATTTAATAAAAGGTACACTTCGCAAGTTCCAATTGCTTTGCATGAATTCTTATATCCACTATTACAAGGTTACGATTCGGTAGTTGTTCAATCAGATATTGAGCTTGGAGGTACAGATCAGAAATTTAATATTGCAATAGGAAGAGATCTTCAAAGGCATTTTAAACAAGACCCTCAATTTGGTGTTCTGCTGCCAATTTTGACAGGTTTAGATGGAATTAAGAAGATGAGTAAATCTGAATTTAACACCGTCGGTTTAACTGAAGATCCTCTTTCAATGTATTCAAAATTAGAAAAAGTACCCGATAATATAATACCCACCTATTTTGAATTACTTACTGAATTAGATTTAAGTTTTCTTGAAAACTCAAATCCTCGTGAATTACAGAGAAGAATGGCTTTAGAAGTTACTACTTTATTCCATGGGGCTGAAGAAGCATTAAAGGCGCAATCAAACTGCGAAAAATTATTCCTTGGACACAAAGAAAAAGTTGGAGAAATTCCAGAGATTTCTTTAAAAGAAGTAGTTTTTCCAGTAAAGTTTTTCTACTTATTAAGTGCTCTAAAACTTTTCAAATCTAGCAGCGAATCCAAAAGATCTATTAAAGGTGGGGGTGTAAAAATTGATAGTCAGAAAGTAATAAATCCTGATTTAGTTTTTAATTCAAAAAATGATTTGGAAGGAAAAATTTTGCAAATTGGAAAAAAAATAATTAAGAGGTTTGAAAACTGAAAATTGATGAATAACAGATTTAATTCAGAAGATAAAATAATATTGGCAATTGATGGATTAGATGTAAGTCAAGCAAAATTACTTTTGGAAAAATGTCCTAATATTAAGTGGGTTAAAGTTGGTTTAGAACTTTTTGTTAGGGAAGGTCCAAGAGTTATTGAAATATTAAAAGGTTTAAATAAAAAAATTTTTTTAGACTTAAAATTTCATGATATTCCAAATACCATGCGTGCAGCATGTTTCCAAGTTTCAAAATTAGGGGTTGATATAATTTCTATTCATGCTTCAGCAGGTTTAAAAGCTCTTAAGGATTCGAAAAAAGCATCTTTAGAAGGAGCCACCTCAGTCAGTGTAAAACCTCCATTGGTTGTAGGAATAACTGTTTTAACAAGCTTTTCTCTTAAAGATTTTCAAACTGATCTTGATAGAAATAATTCAATTGAAGAAAATGTATTGAGACTTGCAAAGTTGTCTTTTGATGCCGGATTAGATGGATGTGTTTGTTCCCCTTGGGAGGTAAAAATGTTGAGATCTATTTATAAGGATAATTTTGAACTTATTACACCAGGTATCAGATTAAATATTGACAATAAAGATGATCAAAATAGAATTATGACTCCCTATGAAGCTATAGATAATGGCGCTTCTAAGTTAGTCATTGGCAGATCAATTTCAAAAGCTATAGATCCTAATAAAGCTCTAATAGAAATATTTAAATCTATTGATTCTGATTAATTTTGGATTCTTCTCCCTTAAGCAATCTTGTTATGTTTGTTCTATGTTTCCAGATTACTAATAATGCCACAATTAAACTTATAAAAAAATATGAGTGCATAAATTTACCTAGGTAAAAAAACATAAAAATAGGAAGTAAGATTGCAGCTGAAATACTGGATAAAGAAACAAATTTAGTTTTTGTTAGGACTATTAAAAAAATGCCAAGAGATGCGAGTCCAACTTTCCAAGAAAGAGCTAAAAACATACCTAATCCAGTTGCAACAGCTTTCCCTCCTTTACCTCTAAGCCATATTGGCCAAATATGTCCTGAGATAGCGGATATCCCTGCTATAACTTCTATTAATCCTTGATCTGTGTAATATTGAGCAATTTTTACTGCAATAAGGCCTTTCCCAACGTCAATGATAAATACAAAAAGTGCTGGCCATTTCCCAACATTTCTTAAGACATTTGTGGCACCTGTAGATCCAGAACCTATAGTTCTTAGATCTATATTTTTGAGATATTTTCCAATTAAAAAACCTGTCGGAAGTGATCCTAAAAGATAACTTGCAAAAATTATTAAGATATTCATAAAGCTTAGTTTAGTTCAAGATCATCGTAAATTTCATTATCTGAACCAGCAAATGCAACCCATAATGGGAATTGAAGTATTGGAATTTCAACAGAGGTTTCTGCTGCATCAATGATAATAAATGGCAATTCTTCATTCGCTTCTAATCTATCAGCTCTCTCGATGACACCTTCAGGCCTTTCAAAAAGAACAATCCCACTATTAGGTCCAAAGTCATCCCTTGTTAGACCAAGTGAATCTTGAAGAATTCTTCTCCATTCACCTAATCGTTCAGGCTGCGAAGCTAAAATAAGAGTCTGAAATTGATCTCCATATAATTCGCCAAGAATAGATATTAAGCCAGCTGATAACAAGGCATTTTTTTGTCGAGATCCTCTACTTTCAAGAGAACCTCTTCCGCCCATGTTAAAGAACCAATCATCCATAATTTCTATATCTGATGAATCAAGACTCCGTCTTAATTTCCAAGGTTCTGCATAAAAGTCAGGTTGTTCTGTGAAACTTGAAAAGCAACTTTTTATAATCTCTTCATCTGGCTTAAATGTCTCGGAAAGAGCAGGAACATTAACTACATTATTTGTGCTATTGTCTTGCTTTTTCTCATCAAGGGGAGAAGGCTTTACGATTATTGGTTGAGAAACTAATTCAAGTTTCTCTACGTTTTGTGAAAGATTCTGCAAAGCTCCAGTTAAGTACTCTTGAAAGCCTTTAACTCTTTTAGCAATATTATCTGACTGTCCTTTAAAATTAGACTCAATATCTTTTTCTATTTCATTTTTTTTTGTTTCTAACTCTTTTATTTCTTTAACTAAAGAATCTTTTTTTGAAAAGAGATCTCTAAAAATTTCATTAGAAATTTCATCAAAAGATTTAGTTGATTTATCGTTTTTCGGTGTAATTTTTTTATTTTGAGTTGTATTTTTCTTACTAATTTGTTTTGTTTTATCATCTGAAATTGACTTATCTATTTTTAATTCCTTTTCAGGATTATTGTCGGAAATTTCTGTATTGGTCATTTAAATAATTTTGATGATTAGGCAAAGTCTGAATTTTAAGAATTTTTAATTTCCAGGGAGTCAACTTTTTTTATGAGCTCATCTTTTAATTGCTTTGGATTAAATAAAATTGGTAATAAATGAGGACTGGACTTTTCTCTAAAATAAAAAATACCTGGGATTATAGGGAAAAAGAATTTCCATGATATCCAGTTCTTGAATGGAAAAGTTCTAATCTCTTTCCCTAATTGTAAAACGATAAAATCATCATTTGTTATTTTTATTCTTAAGGTGAATGACTGAAGTAATAAAAAAAAGCTAAAAGAAGCAAAAACTATTGTTGGCAAAGAACCAATATTCAAAAACAAAAGCATAAAACTTAAAACTATTAGAATGATTGGCAACTGAAATGATGGAGATATTATTACTGGTTCCTCTTTTTTTGATTTAGTGTTAAACATAGAATCATCCAAATAAAATTTGTGTTAGTAATACATCCATTAAAGATACAGTAACGAGAGTCATTACAACTGCACCTGTTGTACTTGTTCCAACTTCTTTTGGACCTCCTTTGGTTGTAAGTCCATATCCACAAGCAATGATTGAAATAAGTAATCCGAACACTACAGATTTTATTAACATTGAAGTTAAGTCTGCACTGGTTAAACTCACATTGCCTGATCTTACAGATGTCCAAAAAACTATTGGAGGAACTTTATAAAAAATTGTGCTCCAAATTTGTCCACTCCATAAAGCTACAGATAAAAACAAAAGACACTGTATTGGAGACATTATTACCATCGATAGTAACCTTGGGACTACCAAATATTGGACTGGTTCGGTCCTTAACATGGTTATTGCCTCAATTTGTTCTGTGACTTTCATAGTGCCCAGTTGAGCAGCATAGGCAGTTGCAACCTTTCCAGTCATTAAAGTAGCAGTTAGAAGAGGAGCCATTTCTCTTGCCATGCCTACTGCTAATAAACCTCCAATTTCACTTGAAACCCCCATACTTGTAAGTTGTGATGCAACTTGAATATTAAAAACTGTACCTGCGGCAATTCCTGTAATTAATACAATTAATAAACTGCCAGGACCTGACTCCATAAGTTGGTCAAAGAGATCATTTTTGGAAATTTTACCCTTAAAGATAAAATTAATTGCTTGCCCGCCAATGATTAAGCTGCTTAGAAGTCTTTTGAAAAAATTAAGGTAATACATATCTTTATATTAGTTTGTAATTAATTTTCGATCCCATTTTCTCATGATTAAAAGACCAATTATTACCAATATTGAGGGTATAAAACCAATACATAATCTAATAGTTAATTGTGCTGAGTAGCATTGTTCAATAATATTTAGACCATCTTTATCAACAAAGCATGATTGATAACCTGATAAATACAATAAAAATCCTAATAATTGAACACTAAACGCGATACCAATCTTCTGAATAAGTACCATCCAAGCAGTATATAATCCTGCTGGTTTCTCTGGGTCTTCGTCTATTGCATCAGGAAGTAGTGACCAAGGGATAAGAAAAGCGGTTGAAGCTCCAATGCCAATAAGACAGATTATGAAAATTAAAAGAATGAACAGAAATATGTTGCTGGCATTTAGGAATAAACTATCTCCAACTCCTGAAATTTTTGATAATGAAGGTAAAAATAAAGCTGCTGTACATGAAATAATCCACATAATCGCTCCATAGTTTAAAGCTGAAATCCTGTTCAATTTATTTGATACTCTGGTCCATATTTGTAAACCCACTAAAGCGCTAATTTGGAAAGGTATCGGGATCCACTTCGCAATATATGTTGGTACATTCAGTACATCCTCTACATAGATTAACGCTACTGTTTGCATTAATTGTAAGGCGCACCAGAGAAGAATATAAAGCGTAATAACTTTTAGAAATTTTTTATTTCTGAAGATCCTTTTGAATTGAAGTGTTATAGCTTCAACTTTTCCTGAAGGCCTTCTTGCTTTTTTTGCGAATGGAGCTAATCCCCAACAAGAAATTAATGTTGCAGCAACTGCAATACATCCGCTTATTTTACCCATTAAAAAATATTCATTATTTGCTGATCCTTCGGAACCTAATACAACTCCAGCAATTATTAAACCAGTTAGTCCTGCAATTATTGAGCCAGTAAATCTAGATGCGTTTAGTCTTGTTCTTATTGCTGTTTTTTCAGAAATTTCAGTAGATAGAGCTGCAAAAGGAAGATTAATACTTGTATAAGCAGTCATTACGATTATAGAAATTATGGCATAGTAAATAGTCTTGGTTAGCACGGAACCAGTGGGTGTCCACCATATCGCAGCTAAAGAGAAACCAAGAGGAACAGATGCTGCTACCATCCAAGGGATTCTAGGCCCCCATCTTGATTTAGTACGATCACTTAACCATCCAATTAACGGATCATTTACTGCATCCCATATCTTTATTAACATTAATAATGAACCTGCAATTATTACTGGTAAACCAGCAGAAATAAAGAATTTGAAAAGAAAAAAACCAAATTGTGTCGCGACTAAACCTGTGCCTGCATCTCCTAGCCCATAAGAGAACATTAATCTTGTTGTTGATCTAGAAATATTTTTTTTCGAGTGTGAATTTTCCAATCTTTTTACTTTGTTTATTGTTTGATAATGTATTATTGCAATGGTAATTCTATTACTTAATGCGGGCGTGGTTTAGTGGTAAAACCTCAGCCTTCCAAGCTGAAGATGCGGGTTCGATTCCCGCCGCCCGCTTTTAGAATAAATTATTTTTTGCCCCAAATACTTCTTCTGAAATGATTAGTAAAGAGCTTCTACTCTTTATTGAAACAGATTTTTCATTAATAGTTAAGGGTTCAAAAATCTCAGACATGCTAGTGTCAATAACTTTTAACCAATTATATTTACATTTCGGCAAGGGGAAATCGATACTTTTTGAATATGCATTTAAACCTATCCAAACCAGCGGACTAGTATTGTCTTTGTTAATGCTAAAGGCAACTGTGTGAGACCAACTACTCCAATCGGGGCTATCTAACTTTGTTCCATGCCAATGATATGTTGGAATATTTTCATTGGTTTGATTATTAGGGAAGAATGATGGATTGAAAATGTTTATTAGTTTTTTTCGGATTTTTATAACGTATTTAAAATATTCTAATAATTCCAAATCTTGTTGACCATGTTCCCAATTCATCCAGCCCAATAAATTATTTTGGCACCAAGAATTATTGTTCCCGCCTTGTGATCTTCCTATCTCATCACCCATAAGTATCATTGGAACACCTTTAGAGATAAGTAAACTAAGAATAAGATTTTTTTGTTGTCTTTTTCTTAAATCATTGATTAATAAGTTCGTAGTTGGTCCCTCAGTACCATGATTCCAAGAATTGTTATGGTTATCTCCATCTCTATTTTGTTCTCTATTGGCAAAATTATGTTTTCTATTGAAAGTTACTAAGTCTTTTAGAGTGAATCCATCATGTGAAGTAATAAAATTTATCGACTTTGGAAAAATATTATCTTCTTTATAAATAGATGGCGTCCCTTTTATTTTATCGCTCATATTCCAAGCTGTATCTTTATCCCCCTTCCAAAATCTCCTCAAGTCATCTCTAAAATGACCATTCCAAGTGAAAGTATTCTTAGATGGGAAATCACCTAATTTATATAAACCGCCACAATCCCATGGCTCACTTATGAACTTGATATCGATAAGTTCTGGTTCACATTCTATATCTTCAAAAATTGGAGGATTATCAAGCGGTGAAAGATTTTCTCCTCTTGATAGGGCAATTCCTAAATCAAATCTAAAACCATCAACTCCTAATTCACTCGCCCAACATTTTAATGATTCAATTATTAGTTTTCTAACTAATCCTCTGTTTGCTGCAATAGTATTACCACATCCGGAGACGTCCTGATAATTTTTATCTTTTCCAATAAAGTAATAAAGATTTTCATCTATACCTTTCCAAGATATTGCTGGCCCTTTTGAATCACCTTCGGAAGTGTGATTGTATACAACATCTAAGATGACTTCAATGTCTGCTTTATGACATTCCTCTACAAATCTTCTAAATTCCTCTCTATTCTTTTCGGCGGATTCATTCGAAAGATATTCAAAATGCGGAGTAAACCAATTAATTGGACTATATCCCCAAAAATTTTTTAGACCATTTGGGGCATCAGTAGGATCAAAACAAAAAATTGGAAGTAATTCAATTGTTGTAATACCCAGTTCTTTGAGATACGGAATTTTTTTTAAAAATTTCTTAAAACAACTTTCATCTTTATCAGTTGATTCAGTGAAAGCTTTGATATGGAGTTCATAAATAATTGTTTCTTCCCAAGAATGTTTCGGTCTTGGATAATCCTTAAAATTAAATAATTTTCTATCGCAAACAACGCTTTTAAGACAAGAATTAGTATTTTCTTGCGTTTTTAATGCATTTTCTCTTTTATAACTTCCCCATCCGGTAATACCCCTTGAACATGGATCAAGTAATACTTTTTTTTCATAGTTATTATTAATTTCATTATTTTTTTGTTTTACTCTAAAAGCATAAATACAACCTTCATCTAGATTTTTTATTTCCGCATGCCAGTAAGGACCTTTATTATGAGTCTGATCTAATTTGAATATGCTTTTTGGGGAAATAGAGTCCTCTTTCTCAAACAATAAGATTTCTACATATTCTGCATTTGTGGCTACTAAGGAAAAATTAATCCCTTGTGAAGTTAGAGAACTCCCTAAAGGAAATGGTTTACCTTTATTGAGATGAATCACTTTCTCTTTATCATTGATTAGTTAAATATTGAGATAATTTATTTAAATTACTGATATTTGAATAATAGATGCAAAATTTAAAAAAAAACTCAAATTTAAGGCTTCACTAATCAACTTTATTAGATCTTGGAGAGTATTAATTTTCTAATTAATTACAATTTCTTCATCCATCTGCTCAGTGCATAAAACGATTTATAGAGAAAGTTTAATAATGAGAAAACTAGATTTTTCTTGATTTCAAAATACAAATTGTGTTTTTTCATGTGATGAGAAGGAAATATATCTGAAAATTAATAAAACATAATAAATAGCTCAAATTCTTAAATTCACCCCCCTTTGACATTTTTCCCCTTTGCTAAATGTAGTTAGATTTTTAATGCTAAATCTAGTGCCACCAATGCTTTTTGCTGTTCTCTAAATGAAGAGGCTATTTTTTATAAATGAAAAAGCGCGGTTATAAGAAATAAATAATGTTGCTAAAAATGTCCCTAAAATTTGTATAAAGCTTTGCGCCGCCGGCATTTTCGGTTGCCGTATTTGTATTTGCTCCATATGATGTGAAAGTTCGAGGTTTAAACTCGATTTAAATCTTTTTTTAACCCCTAGCTTTAATTTAAATTTCAATGAACAAAGCTGATTTAGTAAATCTTGTTGCAGCTCGTACAGAGCTCACAAAAACGGATGTTTCTTTAGTTGTTGATGCAGCTATTGAAACTATTGTTGATTCAGTAGTGGAAGGCAAAAAAGTCTCTTTACTAGGATTTGGTTCTTTTGAACCAAGAGATCGTTCTGCAAGACAGGGATTAAACCCTAAGACAGGCGAAAAAATAGCAATACCCGCTAAAAGAGTTCCAACATTCTCTGCAGGTAAACTTTTTAAGGATAGAGTTCAAGGGTAATTTTTTTAATCTATTTCTTCCTTTAATAACAAGGTGCTCTTTTAGGGCATCTTTTTTTTTAAATCGCAAAAAGATGCAATTAGCTCAATGCCCAATACTCTTAACGAGGTATCCAAAATTTTGAAATCTTAAGAAGTAATGAAATGTTTAACTATTTTATTCCTTAAATTTTTGTTGTTATCTAATTTTGTTATGGCTGAAACAATACCAACAAAGTCTAAGATTTTAAAACAATCTAGTGATTGTTTTAAAGATTCTCGAACCCAAATATGTAAAGAATTAGTTTCTGAAATAGAAAAACTTCAATTAGTAGTATTTGACCAAAATAGATTCAAATGTCAATCAAGTTTATTGGGGCTGCAAACGGAAATTATTGAAGCTTATTTTTTTAATAATTTCTCAAATGAGAGAATTTCATTAATGATCCCATATGTGATTAAAAATTGTTAATTATTAAAATAATTTATTTTTTTGGAATATTATAAATTTGTTATTTAATTTGTAATGGTAAAAGGTTTTTCTGATAATGAAGTTAAGAATAATACTCAAAATACTCAAATAAAAGAAAAAAAAGGCTTAGCTGGTTTTCTTAAAGGCAAGAAATTTACTTACACTTTGCCAGGCAAAAAACAAATAAATATTTTTGGATCAATAGTAATAGGCTTAAATATGATTTTAGTATTGCTAGTCATCCTGTATTTAAAGAATCAAGAATTCCATGACTTTGTATTTAATGTTGGACGTTAGCTATATTTTTAGATCGAAAGATTTTATTAGATGATATATTTAAATTTTAGAATATCTTATGAAGGTAGTTAATTTAGTTTCTCAAGTATTTTTTTTGTTGATAACTGTTCTATTTTTGATATATTTTCTAACAGGTTATGACTCTGCTTTTGAGGCAGACCAAAATTGTCATTCATATCTTTCAAGTTACGATAACCCATCTGGAAATTATGGTTGTGATCATGATACTGAGACACATCAGTGGATACTTTACGAGTCCAATGAAAGTAAAGAACCAGCAAAAATTATTAAGAAATTTAGGTACAAGTTTTTATAAATCAATTTTCTTATAAAAAAACTTTGCAGATATAATAGAAATAATCGCTGTAACTGTGAAAGTAAGATATTGATATATGCTTCCTTCTAAGTAGATTTTATTTTTATATAGAGGAAAATCGACTAAAGATCCTATAGTACCCCAAATAATTACCCATACAGATATGTATAAGAATACTTTTATTGGATTAGATTTTTTTGCTTCCATTTTTAATTAATACCAAAAATTGAAGAAGTAACAGGTCTGCCGCTAAAAACTAACTCGGTTAATATGAGCATTAAGAATCCGATCATTGCTGCTCTACCATTTACAAGTTCAGCACTGCTATTAAATCCAAAAACATTCTTTACTTCATCTCCCTGATTGTCTACCCATTTTGAGTATTCATTATCAGTTGATGATGTATTAGTAAAATCATCATTTTGATTTTCTATTGGAGAGCCGTTTTCTTGCATAGAATTTTTATGATTTATTCTAGTAATTTTAAAACTAATTTATTATTAAATTAAAGTTGAAATTATAAAAAAAATTAAGACAAAAATTATTATCCATAAAAATTGTAATCTCAAAATTAATTGACAAATTAATTTAATTTTCTCTCCAGTGCAATTATCTCCATTCGCATTGATCATTGGCTTTTCAATAATCTCATTTTTATATTTACTTTTTCCACCCAATTTTATACCAGAAATATAAGCAAATATAGCTTCTGAAATCCCAGCATTAGGCGAATCATATTTTTTACCATCAAGATAGCTTTTTTTTATGATTGATCCATACTCATTAATTTTGGGACTAACTAAAGGTAATGTGATTAAAACTAATCTTGAAGGAACAAACGTAAAAATATCTTCGATTTTTGCACTGAAAAAACCTAAATATCTAAAATAATCATATTTGTAACCTATCATTGAATCTAAAGTACTTATGGCTTTATAAGAAAAACCAAGTGATAAAGGCCCTGGCAGAAAAATTGAAAATTTCATAAAAAAAATTCCAATAAAAATCCAAAATAATGGCCCAAATATTCCATCAACAGAATTTTCGGTAAGACTCTCTGTACTTGATCTCAAAAGATGTTCTAAAGAAGATGAACTTACATCCCTACTTACTATCCTTTGTACCTTCTCTTTGATTATTCTCTTATTTTGGTCATTAATTTCTTCGCGTTCTATTAGCTCTGCAATCTCTTTCACACTTGAAATAAGTCCCTTAGTCGCAATACAACTTGAAAGTCCAAAAAAAATTAGCAATCCACCAAAAAAATTATTTCTTGATTGCACATAACTGAGTTCTATCAATTTACCTAAACCAAAACTCATTCCTATGGTGGATATAGCTACTATTAAACCTCCCCAAAACAATATATTTTTATTTTCCCCAAAATTATTTATGAGGTAATCAGATATTTTTTTTATGTAAAAGCCAATTACTTGAACAGGGTGGATTAAGAATCTTGGATCGCCGATCAATAAATCAAAACCAATCGATCCAAGAAATATTAAAAATAAATTTATTTCAGCCAACTGAACATCGAGCGCAGACCTTTACCTACTTTCTCAATTTCATGTTTTGAGTTCTCTTCTCTTAATTTTGTCATTAAGGGTTTGTTTTTATCGCATTCTTCCACAAAATTCTTAGCGAAAGTTCCATCTTGAATATCTTTTAGAATTTTCTGCATTTCTTTCTTTGTATCACTATTGATAAGTCTTTTACCACTTACATAATCTCCATATTCTGCAGTATTTGAAATGGAATCTCTCATTTGAGATAAGCCTCCCTTCACCATTAAATCAACAATAAGTTTAACTTCATGTAAGCATTCGAAGTAAGCAAGTTCGGGTTGATAACCTGCCTCAACAAGAGTTTCGAATCCTGATTTAACCAGTTCTGATAATCCTCCGCACAAAACCGCTTGTTCGCCAAATAAATCAGTTTCTGTTTCTTCTTTAAAGTTTGTTTCAAGAATCCCAGCTCTCGTTCCGCCAATCCCTTTAGCGTAAGCCATTGCCAATGATCTTGCACTTCCGGAAGAATCCTGCTCAACTGCAAACAGTGCTGGAACTCCTTGACCGTTCTGATATTCCCAACGAACAGTGTGTCCAGGTCCTTTTGGGGCAATCATTACAACATCCACAAAACTAGGAGGTTTGATAAGTCCGAATCTTATATTGAAGCCATGAGCAAAACTTAATATCTTTCCTTCTTTTAAGTTTGGTTCTATTTCTTTAAGGTAAACATCTTTCTGAAACTCATCGGGGAGGAGAATCATAATCCAGTCTGCTTTTTCGCAAGCTTCAGAAACGCTAAAGACTTGTAGACCATCGCTAATAGCTTTGCTTTCAGACTTACTTCCTTTATATAATCCAACAATTACATCCATACCGCTATCTTTAAGATTTAGGGCATGTGCATGACCTTGTGATCCATATCCAATAATCGCTATTGTTTTATTATTTAAAAGACTTAGATCTGCATCTGTGTCGTAAAAGAGTTGGGTCATTAGTTGTAGCTTCTTTGCATTTGATAATTAATATTTTAGACATTAAGGTGGCAATAAACCAAAAAAATTATTAATTTAAAAAATTAAAATTAAAATATTAATTTAGAAAGTTTAAGACTGATTTGCTTCGCTTGGATGTGTAATTACTCTATCAATTAATCCATAATTTTTTGCTTCTTCCGCACTTAGAAAATAATCTCTATCAGTATCCTTTTCAATTTTCTCAAATGATTGGCCTGTCATATCTGCCATAGACATATTTAACATATCTTTAATTCTTAAAATTTCCTTAGCTTCTATTTCAATATCACTTGCTTGACGTTGAGAAGTTCCTCCTAGAGGTTGATGAATCATTATTCTGCTATGAGGCAAAGCAACTCTTTTACCTTTTGTGCCAGCGGCCAATAGGAACGCTCCCATTGAGGCTGCGAGGCCTACGCAGATTGTTACTACATCACTTTTTACGTATTTGATAGTGTCATATATAGCCAAGCCAGCAGTTACTGATCCTCCTGGGCTATTTATATATAGATAGATAGGTTTGGAATTATCATCAGAATCTAAATAAAGCATTTGTGCAACAAGGCTATTAGCAATACCATCATTCACTTCTTGTCCAAGAAAAAGAATTCTTTCAACACCTAGTCTTGTATATATGTCGACCCATCTTTCGTATTGACTTCCTGGAAGTCTGTAAGGCACGCTTGGAGTTCCTATTGGCATGATTTTAAAATAGTTTTGTGAGTGTTAAATTTTATTTGGTAGATCTTTTTGACTTGTGAGTATTCTATCGATAACTCCATAATCTAGTGCTTCTTGGGGGTTGAGATAACTCATCCTGTCAGAGTCTTTTGAGAGTTCTTCGATAGTCTTTCCAGTATTACGAGATAAAATCTCCAGCATTGATTTTTTATTTTTCAAAACTTCCTCAGCTCTTATTTGGATATCGGTTGCTTGACCTCTTGCTCCGCTTATAGGTTGATGCAAAACAATAGAAGCATGTGGAAGAGCGGCTCTTTGTCCCTTAGTGCCAGATGAAAGGATAACTGCAGCAGTCCCCATTGCTTGTCCGATACATATTGTGTGTACTGGAGGCTTAATGTAGCTTATTGTATCGCAGATAGCGAAAGCTTCTGTTTCAAAACCAACTGCGTCACCAGTGTACCAACTTGTCCCAGTTGAATTGATATAGAAATAGATTGGTTTTTCTGGATCCTCAAACTCTAAATAAAGAAGTTGAGCAATGATTAGCTCAGTAACATCCATTCCTAGTTGTCTTTTCGCATCATCATCTGAAAATAATGGTAAACCAAGATAAACAATTCGCTCTTTCAGTAAAAGAGAGGGGAGATCAGGGGGCGGGGTCCTCATAACGGTGTTTTCGCCGTAATAAGGAGCAGATACAGTCATTTGTATCACAAAATTAAGATTGAACTGATTCTAGCTAGATTTAGCCCTGTGTCGCTGGTGATTTAAAAGATTTGTTTGACTCAGGATTATTTATTAGTTTTCCAAAGACCATTCTTCCAGTGGGAGTTTGTAATGCTCCTGTGATGACAATATCTAATCTGCTTCCAACAAAATTCTTTGCCTCATCAATAACAACCATTGTGCCGTCATCTAAATATCCAATACCTTGCATTTTTTCTTTGCCTTCTCTCACGATTTTTATATTAAGTGACTCTCCTGGTTGTACTTCTGGCCTTAAAGCAATAACCAAATCACTCAAATTCATAACTTTTAATTCTTTAACTTCAGCGATCTGAGAAAGATTATAATCAGCCGTAATTAAAGTTCCTGTCATATCCTCAGTAATTTTAAGGAGTTTTTCATCTACCCCATTACCTTCATACTTTGTTGGGTTTATTACAAGTCTTCTCCCATATAAATCTCTTAATTCTTTTAATAACTTGAGACCTCTTCTGCCTTTCGACCTTTTTTCATTACTGCTTGAGTCAGCTAAAGTTTGTAATTCATCAATTACACTTTGAGCAACAATTAATTGCCCTTCCAATAAGCCGCAACTTAATAGACCATTGATTCTTCCATCAATAATTACGCTAGTATCTAGAATTTTTGGACTTGCAGCAGGGAGAATTCCTTCATTGACTAGATATGCATCAGTGTTATTTGGATTGAATAATCTCAATAATGTCCTTCCATGGGTATCTGCCAACTTATAACCAAGCACACCAAAGAAAATGTTGCTTAATATAGCTGCTAATGGTTTTGCGAAAAAAACCTCTCTAGGGAAGGGAATTAATAGTATTGGAGCAAGTAGGAGATTCGCAACAAGTAATCCTAAAATTAATCCAACGGACCTACTTATTAGTAAGTCCGTAGGCATTGTTCTTATTTGATCAAGAAAAGTCTTTCTAAGTTGAAGGAATACAAAACCAGCTGCTAATCCTACAAAAAAACCAATTATTGCTAAAACAATTCTAAAACCTTCTACATTAGATACCTGTTTGAGTATGTCTACTGGCAATAAATCAACACCAAGCCATCCTGAAGCAGCCCCAGACAATACAAATAAAATTAATACTAAGATATCTGTCATATCTATAATCTACTAGGATTTATTAATTGAGTAAATAAGGATTTTATTTTTTTCGATCCTTAATACTTTTTTGGAGCTTAAAAATGAATTTAGATTATGAATAAGTTTCCAAGAAGTGCTTATGTGCACATTCCTTTTTGCCACAGAAGGTGTTTTTATTGTGATTTTGCAGTTATTCCACTAGGAAACAAAGTTGAAACTTTAAAAGGTTATGGAAGCAAAACTGTTCAAGAGTATTTGCAATTTTTATATAAAGAAATATTGTCAATTAAGCATAAATCACCTCTATCGACAATTTATATAGGAGGTGGTACACCATCAATTTTAGATCCTACCCAAATCAAAGAATTAATTGATCTTTTTAAAGAAAATTATGGAATTGACTATGGTGCTGAAATCACTATGGAGGTTGATCCAGCTAGTTTTACTCAAGATGATCTTTTTGGATTCATAAATGCTGGGATAAATAGATTTAGTCTCGGAGTACAAAGTTTTAATAATCAGATACTTCAAAAGTCGGGAAGGCGTCATTTGAAAGAAGATGCAGAAAAATCTTGTTTATGGTTGAAGAGAGAATATGATTCTGGGTTAATAAAAAGCTGGAGTTTAGATTTAATTCAAAACTTGCCACTTAGTGGATTTAAAGAATGGCAAGATGACTTAAAAAAAGCAATAACATTTTCACCACCTCATCTATCTATTTACGATTTAAATATTGAAAATGGCACTGTTTTTAAAAAATTAGTTAATTTAGGAAAATTAAAACTCCCAAGTGATGAAGAAGCTTTTAGAAATAGTGAATCAACCCATTTAATTTTAAAAAACTCAGGGTATTCAAGATATGAAATCTCAAACTATTGCCTTCCGCGACATCAATCGAGACATAATAGAGTTTATTGGAGTGGTTTAGGCTGGTGGAGTTTTGGTCAAGGTTCCACTAGTTCACCTTGGGGGGAAAAGTTTACTCGACCAAGAGTTAGTAAAGAATATAAAGAATGGGTAACTAGACAAGACGAATTTAATTTAGATTCATCCCTAACTAATAAGGAGTTTGTCTATAAAGAACTTGATGAGAAAATAATGTTGGGATTAAGACTCAAAGAGGGTGTAGATATCAAAGAAGTGTTTAAAGAACAAAACTGGGAAAACAAAAAATTTGAAAGCAACTTCAGTAAATTGGTTGAAGAATGGGAAAGATTTCTTGAAAGTGGACTACTAGTAAGAAAGGGGAATAGATTCTTTTTAAGTGAGCCTAATGGCATGGAACTTAGTAATCAAGTTCTTGTTTCTATGTTTAAGTGGTGGGATGAGATTAACTAAGTCTTTCAGAGTCTACCCATTCTTTTAATTTATCCTTAAATAATTTCTTTCCTTGGATAATTGGTTGGCAAAATGGTGGTTGATCATCATTGAGGCCTAACAAATCTGCAGTAACTCTTACTTGCCCATCGCAATAATTACCTGCGCCGATACCTATTGTGGGAATTGTTAAAGAATTTTGTATTTCTTTAGCAAGCAAATCAGGAATATGTTCAAGAACTATTGAAAAACATCCTAATTCTTCAAGAATTGAAGCCTCTTTCTTGATTTTTTCTTGGCTTGCTAAGCTTTCTCCTTGTTTTCTTAATCCAATATTTAGATAGCTTTGTGGTGTAAGACCTATATGACCCATAACAGGGATTCCCATTCTTATTAATCTAGAAATAACTTTTTGTATTTCTGGTTCAGCTCCTTCTACTTTTACAGCTTTTGCATAAGTGCTCTGAATGATTTTCCCTGCATACTCAACAGCTTTATCCTCACCACATTGGTAAGTCAGAAAAGGCATATCTGAAACGACTAAAGGTTGTTCCTCAATTTTCTTCTTAAATCCTCTTGAAACAGCATTAGTATGATAAATTATGTTTTCTAAAGTTAATGGCAATGTCGATTTGTATCCTAAGCAGACCATTGCTAATGAATCTCCTACTAGTACGAGATCAACATTTGCTTGTTCTGCAATAGATCCTGATATGGAGTCCCATGCAGTTAGTGCAATGATTTTGCGAGATTTTTTTTTATAATTAACTAGGTCTGAAGGTAACATAATAAATTTATGTATCTTTTTTAATCAAGAATTGCTAGTATATTTTTGACTCGGCCTTTCGCGGTTTTAACGCCTAAACCTGGTCAGGACCGGAAGGTAGCAGCCACAAGGGATGCTTGAGGCAGGCGAGATAACCGAGTCACTCTATTTTACCTTTTAACCTATATCTTTTTTATTTTGCCTTAATCTCAAAAACTCAGGAATACTGGCTCCTGATTCTTTATTGTCGGAATAATTATATAAGGGTTGATTAGATAATCTGTTTTTTATTCTTTGCTGGTTTAATGGTTGGGTTGTTTCAAATCCTGTAGCAATTACAGTAACTTGTATCTCCCCTTCCATTGCCTCATCGACCACTGCACCAACAATAATATTTGCTTCTTGATCAACAACATCATAAATAATTTCAGATGCAGAGGTCATGTCTTCTAAAGTCATGTCTTTGCCACCAGTAATATTTATAACGCAGCCTTTAGCTCCATCAATTCTAGCTGCTTCTAATAAAGGACTATTCATTGCTGCCTGTGCTGCCTCTATAGCTCTCGATCTTCCTGAACCTATACCTATTCCGAGAAGAGCAGTGCCAGCTTCCGTCATAACTGATCTTACGTCTGCAAAATCAACATTAACTAATCCTGGGCAAGTAATTATGTCACTAATGCCTTTGACTCCCATCCTTAGAACATCATCAGCATTCCTAAATGCTTCTTGAAGAGGAGCTCCTGCTATAACGTCTTTTAATCGGTCATTTGGAATAACTATAAGAGTATCAACGTTTTCAGCTAGTCTTGCGATCCCCTCCTCTGCTTGACGCATTCTTCTTTTCCCTTCAAAAGAAAATGGTTTGGTTACTATACCTACTGTTAGAGCCCCACTTTGTTTGGCTACTTCTGCAACAACGGGAGCAGCACCTGTACCAGTTCCTCCACCCATTCCAGCGGCTATAAAAACTAGATCAGATCCCTCTAAAGCTTGTTGAAGCTCTTCTTTGGATTCTTCGGCTGCTTTTTGCCCAATACTTGGATTCCCACCTGCACCTAAACCTCTAGTGAGGTTTTGTCCAAGTTGAACTCTACTTTCTGCAGAAGATTGTAGTAGGGCTTGTGCATCGGTATTGAGGACTCTAAATGAAACACCTTCTAAATCACTATTTATCATTCTATTGACTGCATTACTGCCACCACCACCTACACCAATAACTTCTATTTTGGCGTTTTGGCTTGGAAGGATTTCTCTCGATTGATCAAAGTTTGGATTGTTACCGAAGCTCATCTCTTAATAGGAATCTAATACTAGTATTGGGTGCATTATGAACTTACTGAGCTCATCTGTAGGAATTTGTTGAGGAAAATCCTAAAAATATTTATTTATTAAATATTTTGTTTTGAATGCAAAACCCATATCAACACTACAATAATTAAAAAAAATTACTCAAAATCCTTTTTCAAATATTAGGGTTTGAACACTTTTATTTTTGGTTTATCTGGATTAGTAAGATCAATATTATCTATTTTTTTTGAAAAGCTATTTTTCTTAAATTCATTTTTAAGATTATTGATTATTTGTAATTGATAGTTGATTAAATTTGGCTTAAATCCTAAGAATATTGTTTTTAAATCTTTTTCCTCAACAGTTAGAAACCCATCGGATGAAAAAGTTATTTTAACTATCTCTAATTCATAATTCTCTATAGCGATAAAAATTTCAGATAATATTTTTTTAAATTTTTCTTTCCATCCAAAAACTTGTATGGTTAATTTATTCAAATTTTTTTCATCCACATTTTGTTTATTTATAAAAATTCCATCTTTATCAATGAAGCCTAATATTTTTTCGTCGTTTAATATTCTCTCACCGTAAGCTATTGGAATTCTTGAATTAATATGAACTTTCAAACCAAAAGGAAATAATTCTCTGTTTACCGAAACATTCTTGAGAGATAAATTTTGTTTTAACTCTTTTTCTAACAAATTAGTTTCAACAAAAATTAATCGGATAGGAAAATTTAAAGATGAATTTTTTACCACATCATTCTGCGAAAATAATTCACTACCAGAAATCCTAATGTCCTGAGTATCAACTTTTTTGAGTGTTTTTATGCTTAATAAGCTTGTTAAAAATAAAAATGAAATTAGAAAAAAAAAGCTTCTATTTTTGATTCCTTTTTTGTTTTTCACAAATCACATCGAGCTTTTTCCATCAGTTGGTCCATCCATTCTCTCGCTTGCTCTGCATCTGAAAATGGTACATCCATCTCTTTCCCATCCCCTACTAATCTCAACCTGCACTTACCTTGAGATTCACTTGTTAGAGGAGCTTCACCTGAAGTTAGTGCCATTAATTCAACTAATTCCAGTTTCTTGATCGTAAAACAATCTTTTTCTTCAAATTTACCAGCTTCAAATGCGCTCCACTTTAACTCCCCATTTTTTAAAGACGCTGCACCTGAACTATCTAACTTGCACAGTTCAGAATCACTAGCCCAACTTCTAAAAAGATTTTGCCTTCTTCTTTCTAACCATCCAAGTGCAGTTAATAAAATGAAGATTAAAAGTAATGGTAACCAAAGTAGTCCATGCAACATTTGATTTAAATTACAAATCTAAAGATATATCTACCAGTTTAGCCACAAGTTGTTCAATTTTTAAACCTGAAGCTTCCCAAAGCATTGGAAACATACTGTTTTTTGTAAAACCAGGAATTGTATTTATTTCATTTAGTAAAATTTTATTTGAAGATTTTTCTAAAAAGAAATCTACTCTTGCAAAACCGAAAATATTTAGTGCTCTACAACTTTTAATAGCAATTTCTTTAATTTCTTTTGTGATTTTAGAATCTATTTCGGCTGGGATAATTATTTTATTATTTGAGTGATATTTTGAATCGTAATCATACCAATCACTTTCGTAATTTACCTCGCCTATCTCAGAGGTTAAGAGTTTTGAATTCCCAATTATTCCGCATTCAATCTCCCTTACCTCTAAACCTTCCTCTATTAAGATTCTTGGATCTATTTCCCGAGCCTTTTCTAATGCTAGTAATATTTCCGATTCATTTTTGACTTTGGAGATGCCAAGAGATGATCCAGAGTTCGATGGTTTAACAAAAACAGGAAATTTTAATTTTTTTAAAATTTCATTAATTATTTTATTTTTTACTTGCTTATCGTTGAGATCTTCATTTTGAAAAACTAGATAATTAACTTGTGGAAGTTTAAGATTTGAGAAAATTGTTTTCATCAATATTTTATCCATTCCAAGTGCAGAGCCAATAATTCCACATCCGACTAAAGGTTTCTTTGTAAATCTAAGTAAGCCATGAATTGATCCGTCTTCACCATTAAATCCATGTAAAAGAGGAAACCAAACATCAACATTTTGAAATTCAATTCCGTCAAGGAAGTTAATTTTTTCTTGATTAAAAATTTCTTGTTTTTTTGTTTTATAGTTTTCAATTTCACCAATTAGGATTTTTTCTGAAATATCACTATCAAGCCAATCTCCATATTTGTTTATGTAAAAGGCTTTAACTGTAAAGCGTTCTTTGTTTATTTGTGCATTAAATGCTTGAAAAACTGTTTTTGCAGAGGATATCGATACTTCATGTTCATTGGAATGCCCGCCAAATATTAACCCAATACATTTTTTCTTTCCCCCGATCATTTAAAAAAAATTTATAAAGAAAGTTCTCCTGTTAAAGAAAAAGGTCTTGCTTCATTTATTCTGACATTTATCTCATCTCCCAACGAAAAATTAAAGTTAATGTTTTTGGGAATCTCTACGAAAGTTAATCTATTTGTTCTAGTTCTACCCATAATTTGAGAGGAATTTTTTGGATTTAAACCCTCAATTAAAACGCTTTCGATATTATTGATATATCTTTGATTTCTACTCCTAGCAGTTTTCTCGACCAAATCATTAATTTCCTGTAATCTAGCTTTTTTTACCTCTTCCGAAAGTTGATTCGTCCAAACTGCTGCAGGCGTATTTGGTCTTGGAGAGTATGCTGCTGTATTCACTTGATCAAAGCCAATTTCTGATATTAGCTTTAATGTATCTTGATATTGTTGTTCGGTTTCTCCTGGGAAAGCAACTATCGCGTCAGCTGTGATTGATGCATCTGGCATTAATGACCTTATGTTCTCGATAATATTTTTATACTTTTTAATAGAATATCCTCTGGACATTTGCTTTAAAATTTCATCATTTCCACTTTGGAAGGGGATATGGAAATGTTCACAGACTTTATCAAGTTCATAACAAGCTTGAATCAACCTTTTTGAAAAATATCTTGGATGACTAGTAGCAAATCTTATTCTGCGAATTCCTTTAACATCATGAATATAATACAAAAGATCAGTTAGGGTATTTTCTTTTCTCCCCTCTTTTGTAGTTCCTGGAAGGTCTCTACCATAAGCATCAATGTTCTGACCCAAAAGAGTAATTTCTTTAAAATTATCATCAGCTAATTTTTGGATCTCACTTTTTATCGCATTTGGATATCTTGATTGCTCTTTTCCTCTGACAGAGGGGACTACACAATATGAACATCTTTCATTACATCCATAGATGATATTAACCCAGCCACAAATAGAGCTTTCTCTTCTGGCACTTGTTATATCTTCAGAAATGAAGGTTTCTTCTGTAGCAGCAACTTGATTTCCTAAATCAACTTTCCCCAGAAGATTCTCAAGATTATTTACGTGTTGAGGCCCCATAACCAGATCAAGTTCTGGGACTCTTCTTAGTAAGGATTCTCCCTCTTGCTGAGCAAGACAACCTGCAACAACAAGTTTTAAGCTAGGTGTTTTGTGCTTTCTTTTTGCTTGTCTTCCTAGAAAGCTATAAACTTTTTGCTCTGCATTATCTCTAATAGTGCATGTATTGTACAAGACCAAATCGGCATTTAATTCATTATCTGCTCTGGTGTATCCCATTTTCTCTAATGTCCCAGCCATTCTCTCAGAATCAGCCTTGTTCATTTGGCATCCAAATGTGGTTATCCAATAACTGCCAGTAGTTGAATTCTTTTGAGTTTTTTTTTCGTCTGATTTTGTTTTTGTTAGCACTTTGCTAGGAATTTTTTATGATTCTTTAATTCAAAATTACAAGTTAAATAATTTTGCTGCAATTTTTTTGAGGGCGAGCGAGGGGATTCGAACCCCCGAATAGCGGCGCCACAAGCCGCTGCCTTAACCACTTGGCGACGCCCGCCTCACATTTATAAATTTAACAACTCAAGGGTAATTTTTCATAGTTATTTTTATCTTTTAGCGAAATTTGAATTATTTTCTAATTCAGTAAAGTTTTCTTATGATTTAAAATAAAAGAAAATTTAAAAATTTGAGTAATTCCGGCACAGCTGAGGTTCTTATTCCCAGAAGCCTTTGTTTAATAGAAGATATAGATAACCTCATTATCGATGTAGAGGATTTATGTTCAGTTTCCATTAGTTGGGAGGATGGATTTGTTTCTGAGTTAAAGCCTTTAAAAAATAAAGTTACAAAACCAAAAAATATTTTATTCCCAAGATTTGTTGAAACGCATTCGCATTTTGATAAATCTTTTACATGGGCAGACTTTCCTAATCTGGAATCAAACTATGGAGGAGCATTATCAGTAAATCTTGAAGAACATAAAACTAGAACTACAGATAAGGTTCTTGAAAGAGTTGAGAAATCATTAAAACTTGCCATACAAAATGGATACCGAGCTATTAGAAGTCATATTGATACATACAAAGGTCAATCTATTGATATTTGGATTGAACTTTTTAAATTACAAAAAAAATTTTCATCTGAGTTGACTTTACAATACGTTGCTCTAGCTCCATTGGAATTCTGGGATACAACTGATGGAGAAGATTTGGCAAAAATATTTTCCTCTAATGGAGGCATTTTAGGAGGTGTTATTGTACCCCCTTTCAATAAAAAAAATACAAGCAAATTTCTAGCAAAGATGCTTCTTCTTGCGAGTAAATATAAATTAGAAATTGATTTGCATATAGATGAATCAATTATTGAACCTGGAGCGGGAATAAAAGTTTTATTAGAAACAATCGAAAATTTAAATATTAATAGTATTCCGATCACTTGTAGTCATTTGAGTAGTCTTATTTCTCTAAGTAATAGAGAGATTTTAAATTTAGGAGAAAAAATGGCTGAGAAAAATATTAAGGTTATTGCTTTACCCCTAACAAATTTTTGGCTGCTCAATCGAAGTAATAAAACTACTTCATTAAAAAGACCAGTTGCGCCAATAAAGCAATTACAAAAATCACATGTGGATGTATCTCTTGGTAGTGATAATGTTCAAGACCCTTGGTACCCATTTGGTAATTTTGACCCTTTTTATATGTTGTCTTGCTCGATGCCTATGCTTCAACTAAATCCCTGGGAGAGAATGACTCTATCTTCTATTTTTTTAGCTCCAAGCAGATTATTAAATTTAAAATGGGATGGTTTAATTAAAAAAGGTTGTCCTGCTGATTTTGTGATTTTAGATGCACAAAGATGGGCAGATGTTTTTTCGAGCAATTTAAAGAGAAAAGTATTTATAAACGGCGATTTATATTGCTAATTGGCTAATTTATATACAAAGCATAAAAATTTTTATTAATGATATCAAAACTTAAATTTATAGACAAATTTAGAGAAGTCAAAAACTTAGAGATCATTGAAAATAAATCCGATGTAAAAAGACTTTCAAAAGATTTTTATAACTACTCTCCAATCCTTACTGAAAAATTAGACGAATGTATTGCTGATTTGGTGGTAAGACCTAGTGATCACAAAGCGGTAAAGGAAGTAGCAGAAATTTGTTGGGAATTTTCTATCCCACTTACTTTAAGGGGTTCAGGTACAGGTAATTATGGACAAGCTGTCCCATTGTTTAAAGGAGTTGTAATGCAGATGAGTCACTTTAATAAGTTAGAAGAATTTGATCCAGATACAGGTTTTGTAAAAGTACAGTCTGGCTGTGTTATGGGAGATTTGAATAAACAATTAGAGAAATATGGGAGGGAATTGAGGTTGCTTCCTAGTACTTGGAAAACTGCAACAATTGGAGGTTTTATTGCAGGTGGATCAGGAGGTATTGGTTCCATTAGGTGGGGATTTTTAAGAGATCCAGGAAATCTTATTGGTTTAGAGGCAGTAACGATGAATGAAAAACCTGAATTATTAAAATTTGATGCTGAAGAATCCGAACCTCTAAATCATGCTTATGGGACTAATGGAATAATTACTTCTTTATTACTTGCTACTGATATCAAACGTAAGTGGTATTCAATAGTTATCGACTGTATTGAATTTGAAAAAACAATAGAAATATTAAAAACTCTCACCAGCGCAGCAATTGATCTGAAATTAGGAGCAATTCTTGAAGAAGAAATTGTAGATCAAATGCCAAAATGGTTTAAAAGTAAATCTAGAAGTCACAAGATATTAATTCAATCTACTCTTGGAGGAATAAAAACCATCGAGCTAATTTGTAAAAAATTTAAAGTTGAATCTACCCTACTTGGGGAAGAAGAAAAGCTCGTGAATGGAATTTCTGAAGTCGTATGGAATCATACAACTCTTCATATGAGGTCTAGGGATAAAAATTGGACGTATTTACAGATGCTTTTGCCACTTAATAATGAACTAGAATTAATTAATTTTTTGAGAAAAAAATGGGGTAAAAAAGTTCTTTGGCATTTAGAGGCAGTTTCTCAACAAGGATCACCGCGATTAGCGGCTTTGCCTGTATTAAAGTGGAATGGGGCAGAAGAATTAAATGAAATAATGGAAGATTGCAAGAAACTTGGTGCGTTTATTTTTAATCCCCATGTTTTAACTGTCGAAGGCGGAGGCCTAGGAGTGGTTGACGCAGATCAAGTAAAAGCGAAATTAAAATTTGATCCTAAAGGGCTATTAAATCCAGGAAAATTGGAAGGTTGGGAAGTAAAGGAACAATTTAATATTTAACATTTCTGTTTATTTGCAAATTTAATAAATTCAGCAACTAAAAAAATAGAACCTGTTAGAACAGGATGATTAGGTGGCCATTTTTCTAGGGAAAATAAATACTCAATGGCAAGTTCAAATGTTTTAAATTCAATTGTTTTTTGAAAGTCAATTTCTTTAATCTGAGAGAGATCATTTAATTGCCAACTAGGTTGGTTTGGAACTGGCACAAGTAATAAGTGATCATTTTTCTTTAGAAGTGTTTTTAATATTGCGTAAATATCTTTTTGTCTTTGGACACCTAAAATCCAATAAATTCCTTTATCTTCATTCTCCCAATTGCTTCGCTCATTAGAGAGTGCTTTTGCAGCAGGATAATTATGCGCACAATCTACAAGAATTTCTTTGTTGAAATAATTTATTATTTCTAGCCTTCCGTTCCAAGTTGTCTTTTTAAGACCTTCAGATATGTGTTTTTCTTTTATATTAAATCCCAAATTATTCAGCGCTTCAATTGCTCCAACAGCTACTGAAGCATTTTGCTTTTGAAAAATTCCTTTTAATCCAAGCTCATAGCTGTTTGAAATTGAATCTTTCCAAATAATTTCTGCTCCTACCTCTTTAACTTTTTTGGTTATTAAATTTTCAACTTGACTATTTTGATTGCATGAGATGACAATTGAGTTTTTTTCAATAACTGCTAATTTTTCTTCGGCAATTTTTTCAATCGTATCTCCAAGAAATTCTTTATGGTCTAAGCCAATATTCCCAATAGCAATGATTGGTCTAGATTTATGGGCTGTTGTCGCGTCTAATCGTCCCCCTAAGCCAGCTTCAAGAATGAGTAATTCAACTTTTTTATGGTCAAAAAAATTTAGTGCGCAGCAAATGATTTTTTCAAAAGGAGTTAATTCAAATGTTGAAAAATTTTTTTCTATTAATCTATAGATTTTTTCAAAATCAGTTTTATTAATATTTTTTTTATTAACTCTAATCCTCTCGCATACATCCAAAAGATGAGGAGATGTCGTTACACCGAAATTCCTTTTAGCTTCAAAAAGTATACTTTCTAAATATGCCGCGATTGATCCTTTCCCATTGGTTCCAATAATCTGTATCGCAGGGATATTCTTGCAAGGATTACCAAGTTCTTGAAGTGCTTTTTTAATTCTTGATAAACCTAACTTGATATTATCCCTTTCATATTTAGGAGATAATAATTCAAAAATTTTTAAATTTGCATTTTTCAAAATTTAAATTGCTATAACTCTTCAAAAATTGAATTTAGCTTATCCAAAAGAATATTAATTTCTCTTCGAGATATAACTAATGGTGGGACAATCCTTACAACATTTCCTCCTGCAGGAACTACCAGTAATCCTTTATCAAAAGCTTTTAATGTAATTTTTTTTGCATCAGCATAATCATCATTGATCACAAGACCTTGTATTAAACCTAAACCTCTTTTCCCGCTAATAATATTTGGAAATTTTTTTGACAATTCTTCAAACCCAGCACTTAATTGTTCCCCTCTTAGATAAACATTATTGATAATATTTCTTCTATTTATTTCTTCTAATACAGTTAGGGCAGCTTTACAGGCGAATGGGTTCCCTCCAAAAGTGCTTGCATGATCTCCTGGAGAAAAAATGTTGGCTTTTTCTTTTACCAATAATGCTCCAATTGCATGACCTCCTCCTAATCCTTTAGCAAGGGTGAATCCATCAGGTTCAATTCCTAAATTCTCATAACCCCACATTTTCCCAGTTCGACCTACTCCACTTTGGACCTCATCTAAAATGAGAAGAGAATTATATTTATCACATATTTCTCTCAGGCTTTTAAAAAATATTTTACTTCCAGGAATTACGCCGCCTTCTCCTTGTATTGGTTCAACTAAAACGCCGGAAATTTTTTGATCATTATTTTCACACTCTTCAAATAATTTTTTTACCGAATCAAAATTGTTAAATTTAAAAAATTTGAACCCTTGAATCATTGGTTCGAAACCTTTTTGATATTTGGGCTGTCCAGTGGCACTCAAGGCTGCAAGCGTCCTTCCATGAAAGCTGGATTCTGCTGCGAGAATAATTGATTCTTTACCTTTATTTGTTGTATTACCATATTTTTTAATTAATTTAATTGCTGATTCATTTGCTTCCGCACCACTATTGCAGAAGAAGACGCTTTTAGCACAACTCATATTCGTTAAAGTTCTGCTTAATTGTTCTTGTTCTTCAATGTTGTAGAGATTGGAAATGTGCTGAATCTTTTTTAGTTGAGTTGATAGCCTTCTTCTTAAAACTCTATCGCTATGTCCAAGACTACAAGTTGCTATACCAGCGACTGCATCAAGATACTTTTTACCTGTTTTGTCCCATAGCCAACAACCTTTTCCTTTTTTGAAAGATATATCGAATCGACTATAGGTATTCATCAAAGTGGGAGCGGTCGGACTTGAACCGACATACCCGAAGGTGCCGCATTTTGAGTGCGGTGCGTCTACCAATTCCACCACGCTCCCAAGGCTTTTGAAAAAATGAACTTTTTTATTATAACAAAAATCAACTTATTGACTATTGTTTTGGTCAAGGAACAGTTATCAAGATAACGTTTGTTAATAGTTAATCTTTTCGATAAAAACATAGAATTATTTATTGCATTTGCTGACAAGAAATGAGGGGAAAAAGAAAATTTAAACATTTATGATACATTTTTGTGATTAAATGCGCTTAAAAGTCTTTTTTAAAAGGAGATAGCTTCATGATTAGTAATATTGTGTTATATTTAATAAAAAAACAAATGTCTAAAACTCAAGCTAAAAAATTATCCTTTAAATTTGTCCCTTATCTTTTTATTGCAGTAACTATACTTACAACATTCGGATCTAATAGCGGAACTTGGGCATGAACGAATTCAAATTTAATGGTTTAAATAAAATTTGGTCTAATCGCTTTCTAGTTTTGTTTATATTATTTTTGGGTTGTATTTCACTAATCAATATTGCTTACGTTTGAATCAACTTTCTTAGTTTTAAAAATATATTTGGAAAAGACTAAGCTGCTTCGAGTTTTGAAAGATTCTCAGATTTAGGTTCAATTTTATATCCATTCTCCTCAAAAGTATTTTTACTGATCTCTCTAATTATTTTTACACCTAAATTTTTTAGTTTTAATTCAAAATTTTCATAACCTCTATCTAGATGTTCTAATCCATAGAAATTACTACTACCTTTTGCGATGATTCCTGCAATTATTAATGCAGCTGATGACCTTAAATCTGAGCCAACTAGATTCATCCCATTAATTGTTTTAACACCTTTGATGTGAGCTACGTTTTTGTTTAGTTTTATACTGGCGCCCATTTCATTAAGTAAATAAATATGATTCATTCTGTTTTCGAAAATTGTTTCAGTTATCTTTGATTCACCATTTGCGATTGTCATTAGAGTTGTAAATGGTGCCTGCAAATCAGTAGGAAAGCCTGGGAAAGGAGCTGTTTCAATATCTACTCCTTTAATCTCTTTACTCTTGATAGAAATCGAATTACCTTTAATCGTAATTTTACTCCCACTCTCTTGAAGCTTATTAGTGACAGCTTCAAGATGATGAGGGATTACTGGAGAAATTGTTATTGAAGAGGAAGTTGCAGCAGCAGCTATTAGAAAAGTTCCAGCTTCTATTCGGTCTGGAATTACTTTATGGGTACATCCGCCAAGCTTATTAACACCATCAATAATAATTGTTTCTTTACCGGAGTCATAAATTTTTGCCCCCATTTTATTAAGCATTTGGCATAAATCTTGAACTTCAGGCTCTCTAGCAGCATTTTCAATAGTAGTTCTTCCTTTGGCTAAAGATGCTGCCATTATTAAAGTTTCAGTCGCACCTACACTTGGACAATTTAATTTAATATGAGTGCCATGAAGTCTATTTTTGTTCCCCCTTGTTTTTGCCTTTACAATTCCCTCTTCAATAATAATGTCTGCTCCTAGTGCGATTAATCCATTAATGTGCTCGTCTATTGGCCTTGAACCAATATTGCATCCACCTGGTAACGGTACTTGAGCTTCTCCAAATTTAGTTAATAGTGCACCTATACAAAAGAAACTAGCTCTTAATCCTTTAACAAGTTCATATGGAAGTTCTTTAATCGAAATAGTTGTTGGATCTATTTCTAGTTGGTTGTTTTTACGAACTAAATTCACTCCTAAATTCTTTAAGATATTCCCCATCTTTTCAATATCAGTGAGAAAAGGTACATTTTCAAGAATTATTTTTTCATTAGTTAGCAATGATGAGGCTAATAAAACTAAGGCGGAATTCTTCGCACCACTTATTTCAACTATTCCATTTAACTTGCCTTGGCCAAGAATCTTTAAATTTTGCGATTTAAGATATGACTTCGTTTTGCTTCCGCAAATCATTAAGACTTAATTTATTAGATTCATCATGACAAACTAATAATATTAAGTCCACCCTATGTAACGTCATGAATATTAATTAAAAGTGAAAATGTATTTTTTGATTTCTTGGGAAATAAAAATTTAATAAATAATTGATCAAAATATTTATGTAATTAAAATATAGTTGATAACAAATTTTTCAAATTACTCATAGAAAATACTTTTTTAAAAATAACTAGTAAAAACAATAATCTAGTTAAAAGATTTAGATCATTTAAAAGAGGATCATCTCCAAAAGATCAAGACTTTTTTTGCATAGAGGGTACACATCTCATTGAAGAATTGCTGAAGTCTGGAAAAAATCCCTCTAAGATTTTAGTTACCGAAAAATGGCTAAGAAAGAATCAAAATCTAAGCAAAAAATTTGATGAGTCATTAATAAATATTGTCTCAGAGGAAGTCTTGGCATCTGCGATTTCAACAATTAATCCAGATGGGATAGCAGCTTTAGTAGAGATTTCAGCAATACCTAATTATCAATTTAATAGAAAAGATGATTTTGTTCTTGTTCTCGACAGAATTCAAGATCCTGGGAATATGGGTAATCTATTTAGAACCGCTTTAGCTGCGGGTGTTAATGCAATTTTTTTAGCTGGAGGTGCGCACCCATTAGGCCAAAAGGTATTAAGAGCATCCTCAGGTGCAGTTTTTCATCTGCCATTTTTAAGATTTGATGGCATTGAAGAAGAAATATTAAATTCTTTACTTAAGTCTTTGTCTGAATTATCAAATGTAGGATTTAAGATTTTCTCTACTAGTAGCCATAATGAGAGTTCAAAAAAACCTTCAAAACCTTACTGGGAAGTTGATTGGTCTAGACGTACAGCATTAATTTTGGGTAATGAAGGTCAAGGTATTCATAAAAAAATTCAAGAAGCTTTTAATGAAACAATTACAATTCCGCATAGTGAGATTGTAGAATCATTGAATGTGGCTTGTGTTGCAGTTCCGTTATTACTAGAACGAAAAAGAGTCGCATACACCTCTAAATAAATAAATAAAAAGTGACTGATTCAAGTTTTGATTTTGATTTAATCGTAATAGGAGCAGGATATGGAGGTTTTGATGCCGCTAAACATGCTGCTGGTAAGGGACTGAAAGTCGCAATAGTAGAATCTTCTGATATGGGAGGCACTTGTGTTAACAAGGGTTGTGTTCCATCTAAAGCTCTTTTGGCTGCAAGTGGAAAAGTTAGAGAAATAGCTAATTATGAACATTTAGCTAAATTTGGTATACATGCTTCACCAGTAAGGTTCGAGAGATCAAAAATTGCAGATCATGCAAATAATTTAGTTTTAAATGTTAGAGAAAATTTAACAAAAACTCTTAAAAGGAGTGGAGTTGAAATTATTTTGGGCATTGGAAGAATTGAAGGAAATCAAAAAGTAGGTGTAAGAGATAAAAACGGAATTGATAAAATTTTCACATGTAAGAATATTGTTATAGCAACAGGCTCTTCTCCTTTTGTGCCCCGTGGAATAACTTTGGATAATAGGACCGTATTTACTAGCGATGATGCGGTTAAACTTGAGTGGCTTCCAAGATGGATAGCAATTATTGGAAGCGGATATATAGGTCTAGAATTTGCTGATGTTTATACCGCGCTTGGTTGTGAAGTTACCATGATCGAGGCTTTGGAGAATATTATGCCAACATTTGATCCAGACATCACTAAAATTGCTAAGAAGAACCTTATTCAAGCAAGAGATATAGACACAAAATCAAATGTCTTTGCGACAAAAATAACACCTGGATGCCCTGTAAAAATAGAACTGACTGATGCAAAATCTAAGGAAGTTGTAGAAACTTTAGAAGTTGACGCTGTACTAGTCGCAACTGGCAGAAGTCCTAATAGTAATAACTTAAATCTTGAGTCGGTTGGTATCGAAACAGTAAAAGGTTTCATTCCTGTAGATGATCAAATGAGAGTTAAGAATGGTGATGAAATAATACCTAACATTTGGGCTGTTGGAGATGTAACGGGCAAACTAATGCTTGCCCATACAGCTGCAGCGCAGGGTACTATTGCTGTTGATAATATTTGCGGTGGTAATGTCGAAATTAACTATAAAAGTATCCCCGCAGCAACCTTTACTCACCCAGAGATAAGTTCAGTTGGTCTCTCTGAAGTTGAAGCTAAAGAGATATCTACAAAAGAAAATTTTACTTTGGGAGTTGTCAAAAGTTTCTTTAAGGCTAATTCAAAAGCATTGGCTGAATTGGAGAGTGATGGATTGCTAAAGTTGATTTTCAATAAAGATAATGGGAAAGTATTAGGTGCTCATATTTTTGGGTTACATGCAGCTGATTTAATTCAAGAAATTTCGAACGCTATTTCAAGGAACCAAGATGTAATTGAATTATCTAAAGAAGTTCATACTCATCCTACTCTTAGTGAAGTAGTTGAGGTCGCATATAAACAAGCGGCTTCTCAAATAAAATAATATCTAAAATTAATGGAGATAAGACGCAGGCCACCAAATCCAACAGTAAGGGTAGAAAATTTAGAATATGCTGTACCTCATAGAGAAGCACAAGCAAAAAATATTCTGGAAGAAATTGTATGGCACAAGGATATTGAAATTAAGAATTTTAAAAAAATAGTCTCTTTAGAAGATCTCATCAAAAAGATTGAAAAACTTCCTACTCCCAAAGATTTTTATAAAAATATTTTGGAGTCAAAAATAAAACCAGGAGTTATTGCTGAAATAAAAAAAGCTAGTCCGAGTAAAGGAGTTATTAGAAAAGATTTTAACCCTGAAAACATAGCAATTTGTTATGAAGGATTAGGTGCATCATGTATCTCAGTACTTACCGATAAAAGGTTTTTTCAAGGTAGTTATGAAATACTCGAAACTGTAAGGAGATCAACTAATCTCCCTCTACTCTGCAAAGATTTTATTATTTCTGCTTATCAGATTTATAAAGCAAGGGTATCTGGTGCTGATGCAATATTATTAATCGCTGCGATTTTAAGTGATGATGATTTAATTTATTTAAAGAAAATAGCTGATAATTTAAAGATGAGTGTTCTTGTTGAAGTCCATAACTCTAATGAATTAGAAAGGATTCTAAAGTTAAAATCTTTTAATTTGATTGGAATAAATAATAGGGACTTAAAGACTTTTAAAACGGATTTAAAAACATCAATAGAATTGATGCATACATATGCAGATATATTTTTAAAACAAAATATTATTCCCATAAGTGAATCTGGAATTAATTGTGCCGAAGATTTAGAATCGCTTAGATCTATTGGAATCAAGGGAGTATTAATTGGTGAAACTTTTATGAGAGAAACTGATATTGAACAATCGTTCAAGAAATTATTTAACTCAATTTAATATTGACTTCAAATCGTGCTATAAAATTGAATAAACAGAGTTGTACTGAATATATATGCAGGCTGTAATTTTAACAGGTATAGTCGCAGGATTTGTGCATGTAGTTAGTGGCGCTGATCATCTAATTGCAATGGCACCAGCAGCGATTAATAATCCCCAAAAAGCTCTTAAAAATAGTTTCTCATGGGGCTTGGGACATTCTTCAGGAGTCCTCTTGTTAGCTTTTCTAGCGATTTTTATTAAGGATATTACGCCATTAAACAAATTTTCTAGTATTGCCGAATTCCTAGTTGGAATTTCACTTCTAATTGTTGGAGTATTTGCTATAAAAAATTCTTTTCAATTAAGTATCCACTCGCATTCCCATAAGCATGAGAATGGAATTGCCCATCGTCACTTTCACTTTCATGTTAAGGAACAAAAAAATAATAATAAGCACTCACATGCTTTGACTGGTTTAGGCTTGCTACACGGTATAGCTGGAGGTTCACATTTTCTTGCAGTTCTTCCTGCTTTAGCACTACCTTTAACAAGCGCTTGCTTATATTTGATTTCATATTTGATTGGTTCACTAATAAGTATGAATCTTTTTACTTGTTTAATATCTTTTACCACCTTTAAAGCAAGTCAAAAATTTATTAAAAGATTAATAGCTGTAGCAGGAGGGCTTTCCTTTTCTTTGGGATTATTTTGGATTCAAAGAAGTGCTTCTGTTTTTTTGAATTAAAAAATTTTTTAATTTAGGAATAATTAATTTAGAGGTGACAATCCCAATTATTTTTTCGTTATTGATTAATCCAAATTTATTACTATCTTCGCTAAATTCAATATTGTCGCCAATAACCTCAACGTTATTTTGATTTACTGAATTTATCCTTTTTATTAGGTTTTTATTTTTAATTGGATGATTAAAAATAACTATTTGTCGATTTTTAAGTATTGATTTATTCTTTTTATATTTTTTAAAAAATACAATATCACCTTCTTTTAGGTAAGGAAACATCGATTCACCACTAATAATCGCGGTTTTTCTTAAACCTAAAAAAAATAAAATAAAATCAAAAAAACTTTTGAAAATAACTCTGATTAACTAGCTTTTACAAAAGCGTCTGATCTTCCTTTTGAAGCCCAGAAAATATTATGAATTTTTTCTACATAACTCATGAGTTCTTCAGCTTGGGCTAAGTCAATATTAACTTTGCATGCACTGCATAATTTGGCCGCCTTCCAAATGGTTTCATGTAAGTCTGGATAAGTTTCTAAGTGAACTGGTTTAAAGTAATCTGTCCACAAAATTAGAATTTCTTTCTTTGTTTCTTTTGCTTGCTCTTCTTTAACTGCAACATATCTAGAAAATGTATTACTGTATGCAGCCCACTCTGCTGAATCAGTGCTAGAAGGAGCTTCTAATGCAATAAGTTTTTTTGTCATTGATAAAACTGCTTCAGCTGCAACTCTCGTAGATGCTGGGTCGTAAACACCACAAGGACCATCGCAGTGAGCATGGACTGTCATTGGGGATTTTTTATCTAGAAAAGAATTGATGAATTTACTTAACATTTCAAATATTTGGTGTTGTATATATATTACTTGGAGATTAACTAAATTGAAAAGTCTTAGATATTTTTCTTACTTAATTTAATTGACTTTTAATAATTCAACTTCAAATATTAAAGTCGCATTAGCAGGTATTACATTTCCAGCTCCTCTTGATCCGTATCCAAGTTCCGGAGGTATTGTTAATTTTCTTTTGCCTCCAACTTTCATGCCTGCTACACCTTCGTCCCAACCTTTTATTACTCGTCCAGCACCCAAGGGAAAGCTGAATGGAGCTCTGCCGATACTGGTATCAAATTGTGTCCCGTCTTCTAGAGTTCCTGTGTAATTTACAGTAACTGTTTGCCCAGCACTAGCTTCATCTCCTTCCCCGTTTACGATATCTGCAATAATTAGACCACTTTCTGTAGTCCTTGAATTGTTGTCTGATGGTGTTTCTTCTGCCATAGCGAAAAGTATAGGATTTGGATCTGATGGGTCTAGTTCAAATAAATTATTATTTGAGACATTTGATGATTTTGCAACAGGTGTTCTTTGAACTGACTGAGTTTCTGATTCAGCAGCATTAACAACTTGAGGTGAATTAAATTGACTGAAAAGAGTTAATGAAACACAAAAAACAAAAACTGCAAAACTAATAAAGACTTCTTTCACTTAAATTTTGAAAGTTACTAAAACTTAGTCTACAGAATGAAGGTACAATAAATGGGTGATTATAAATTTAATTTCGTAATTTTAGATTGTTAATCCCAACTCAAATTAAAAGTCTAAGACAATATTTTTACCCTTGTTTAGGAGGGATTTTAGGAGGAATTTCAGTTTCAACTCATTTTTGGCTGATTTTTATGCCGATATCATTATTTATTTTATGGAAGGGAAGTGAAAGGAGAATAGCAAATTTTTGTTGGGGTTTTTTCTTTATCTTGATAAGTCATTCTTGGCTTTATGATCTTCATCCATTGACATGGCTTGGGTTTTCATGGCTTGCAAGTTTAATTATTGCCATTTTAATATTATTATTTTGCGCTTTTTTGGGTGGGATATTAGTTTATTTATGGGGATTGTTAGTTGAAATTATTCTCTGGAAAGAGGATGTTTTCAAAATGAAAATATTATCTTTAACAGTAAAAGTATTTTTTTTATCTTTGACTTGGGGTATTGGTGAATTGATACTTTCTCAAACACCTTTTTTTTGGATAGGTTTAGGAGAGAGTCTTATCCCAGGTGATATTTATCTTGCTGGTTTAGCAAGATGGATTGGTGCAAGTGGTTTATGCGTATTACAAATATTGATTGGATTTTGGATTTTTTATATTCAAGGTAGATGGGAAAGAAAACTTTACTTTAAAAAAATATTTCTTTTAGGACTTTTGGTTTTTATTTTCTTACATTTATTTGGAGGTTTAACAACTCCAATAAAAAGAAATTATGAATATCCAGTAGCTATTTGGCAAACTAATATACCAACAAGAGAAAAATTAAAAATAAATGATGAATTTATTGAAGAAAAGCTATCTATCGCTCAAAAATATGCTTTATCAAACAAAGCGAAACTTCTTGTTGCTCCTGAAGGAACTCTATCTAATAATTTTTATTTTTCTAAAGGCATTAAGGTTAATACCTTGTCAGGAGGTTTCAGAAATTCAAATAATGAGTTAAGAAGTTCTTTACTCGGATTTCAAATTGGAGATAAATCTTTTACCTCATTTATAGATAAAAATAGACTTGTTCCATTAGGTGAAAAAATACCTAGATTTCTAGATAGTTTTTCAAGAGGATTATCTGCAGTAGGAGGAATTCAACCAGGCTCTGATTCAAGATTTTTTGATCCTAAATTTACACCCCCACTAGCAGTAGCTATATGTTACGAAATTAGTGATGGACTAGAAATAAGAAAGGCTATTAATAGCGGTGCAAAACTAATAATAACTGCAGCAAATTTAGATCCATATCCAGCTAAGCTTTATAATCAATTCCTATCTTTGGCTAGATTAAGAAGTATTGAAAATAAGAAAAATAATTTACTAGTATCAAATACCGGCCCTTCGGGCTTAGTTCAAGATGATGGAAAAATAATTAAACTTTTAGATTATGATGTTGAGCAAAATGAAATAGTGTTCCCTAATTTTTCATCCGAAAAGACTTTCTATACAAAATTTGGAGATAAACCTATTTTGTTTTTGTTTATATTTTTTATGGGATTAAATTTCTTTTGGAAAATTAATTAATTAATCCGCCACCTAATAAAATTTCTCCTTTATAAAAAACTGCAGCTTGTCCGGGCGTTACCGAACTTTGACTTTCTTCAAAAATTAATTTAAATGTTGTAGTTGGATTATCTAAATTTTTCAAAGGTATTAAAGTTCCTTTTACTGGATGACTTCTATATCTGATTTGTGCTTCTACTTCTATCTCTTGCTTAGGTTCTTCGATTGAAACCCAGTTAACCTTACTAATTATTGCTTCTTTATTAAATAGATCACTTTTATCTGCTACATAAACTATGTTTTTTACCCTGTCTAAACTTTTTACATATAATGGTTCAGGCCAAGCGATGCCCAAACCTTTTCTTTGACCTACTGTAAAGTGCTGAATACCATTGTGCGTTCCTAGGACTTTCCCATTTACATGCACAATTTCTCCTTCTTTGGGTTCAATGTGTTTGTCGATAAATCTCTGCATTGATCCATAATGCTCAACTAAACATAAATCTTGACTTTCTGGTTTTTGAGCAGTTCTAAGGCCTAATCTCAGGGCTTCCTTTCTTGTCTCTTCTTTTTTCATTTCACCAAGAGGAAATTCTAATCTGCTTAGTACTTCTTGTGAAAGAGAATAAAGAAAATAACTTTGGTCTTTGTTTTCGTCAGCACCTCTGAGAAGAAGGAAGTCCTTAAATACAAAGCTCTTGCAATCAAGTGTTTCAGCATAAGATGATTTTTTTATCCTTGCGTAATGTCCGGTCGCAATATGAGTAAAGTCTTTTTTGTTTATTGCGTAATTAAGCATCTCTTCAAACTTCACATTCTTGTTGCACATCGAACATGGAAGTGGAGTGAATCCTTTCTCATAGCTTTCAGTAGTTTTTTTAATTACCTCTCTTTCGAAAATTTCTCTTGAGTCTATTATTTTATGATTAATTCCCAAATCTTCACAAAGGCCAGCAGCATCTACTAATCCTTCAGAACAACAGGAGCCTTGTCCTTTCATTAGCCAAAGAGTTAGTCCCTCAACATTCCAGCCTCTTTCTACAAGAAGAGCAGCTGAAAGGGAACTATCTACGCCACCAGAAAGACCTACAATAATATTTTTCTTCTTTTTAGTTTTATTATTAGAAGAAAAAAAGTTCTCTAATTTTTTATCCTTTTGTGTCTTTAACATGGAAGTTTAAATTTTTGAACAGTTCTTCAATTGCTTTGTACTAATTATGAACGAAATTGTATGGCCAACAATTGACTCTAAACATTTAATTGTTGATTCAAAGCAAATGTTGATATTAGAGAAAGAAATGTTTTCTGATGGAATGCCACAAGAAGCATTGATGGAAAAAGCTGGTATCCAAATTAGTAGATGGCTCTTAAAAAAGAAACCTCTTCTCAAGAATGGAATAACTGTTTTTATAGGTCCTGGGCATAATGGCGGGGATGGTGCAGTAATAGCTAGAGAGCTTTTTTTGAAAGGTTTTTTAGTAAAGGTATGGTGTCCATTCCCGATAAAAAAAACATTAACAAATAACCACCTTAATTATCTTACATCTATTGGTGTCACAAAATTAGTAGAGCCCCCTGATGCAAATGGTAAAGAACTTTGGATTGATGCAGTTTTTGGTAATAATCAAACAAGAAAAGTTGATAATAAATTAATTAAACTTTTTAATCAAAAATTTCATAACAAATATGGCAAGGTAATAAGTATTGATATTCCAACAGGATTATGTCCTGATAAAGGAGAGCCTTTTTTAGATAACGCAGTAAAGGCAGACTATACCTTGGCCATTGGTCTTTATAAGATTGGGTTGACCCAAGATTCTGCTTTACCTTTTATTGGAGAATTGCACCATATAGATGTTGGGATGCCTACTAGTAAGCTGTCCAAAATTGATAAAAAGATTTTTAAGGTTACTTACAAAGATATAAAAAATATTGATTTACCTTCTTTACCAAAAAATTCCAACAAATATCAAAGAGGTAGAACATTACTAATAGCCGGAAGTGAAAAATATCCTGGTGCTGCATACTTAGCATTAAAAGGGGCCATATCAAGTGGAGCAGGCTTTATCTCTGCGGTCCTTCCTGGGATAGTTGCTGAATCTATTTGGCAAGTTGCCCCAGAAATAGTTTTAAAAGAAACTATGCAATCTAACCAAAATGGAAATGCATCTTTATTTAGTGCATTAAAGAATATTGATTTAAGTGCGTTTGATTCATTAGCTGTCGGTCCAGGAATAGGAATTGATAATGATGATTGGCAAAAATCAAAAGACTATCTTATGGCTTTTGGAGGATTATTGATCTTGGATGCAGATGCACTTAATAGAATTTCGGAATCTAAGTTGGGGGCAAATTTCTTTTTAGAGAGAAAATTTAAAACATGGATTACACCACATAGCAAAGAATTTGGAAGATTATTTCCTAATATCAAATCTAAGACCAATGTTGGGCTTGCTCGTGATGCGGCAAAAGAATTCAATATCAGTATTTTGTTAAAAGGAGCTAACAGTATAGTTGCTGATAATAAAAAAGTATGGCAACTTTTTGGAACCGATTCTCAGACAGCTCGAGCTGGATTGGGTGATCTTTTATCTGGTTTTGTAGCTGGTAGTTCTGCGATTGATTTAACCTTGTGTAGAAATATATCAACAGATTTTTTTGCTAAATATGTACTTTTGCATTCATTTGCTGCATCAAAGTGCAAAAGTGGGTCAAATGCTTCTGCTATTGGTGATGAACTGACAAAATTAATGAGAAATATAAAAACGAGACAAATATCTTGAAAGAAACAATTTAAGAGAGTTATTTATAGTTTTAAACACATAAGTGTACAAATATTACTTGAAATCTGAAGCGCGCATTAAATATTTGGCCATTTCTTTAAAAGTGTAGGAGAGTTTTACTACCTAAATAGGTCAAAAAATGGTTTCATCATTACCAACTCAATCAGAACAACCTAAAAGGAGGAGTAATGATCCAATAAGTTGGTATTTGCAGAATATTGGTAGAGTTCCCTTATTAACACCTGCCGAAGAGATTGAATTGGGTAATCAAGTCCAGAAGATGATGATTCTTACAGAAGATGGACAATTAAATGAAAAGATTAATGATTTTACAACTCAGCAAAAAAGAACTATAAAAATTGGTCGAAGAGCTAAAGAAAGAATGATGAAAGCTAATTTAAGATTAGTTGTCAGTGTGGCAAAAAAATATCAAGGTAAAGGACTGGAATTACTTGATTTAGTACAAGAAGGTTCTCTTGGGTTGGAGAGGGCTGTTGAAAAATTTGATCCGACAAGAGGATATAAGTTTTCTACTTATGCCTTTTGGTGGATTAGGCAGAGTATGACAAGAGCAATTGCCTGTCAATCAAGAACAATCCGTTTACCTGTTCACTTAAGTGAAAGGTTAGCTTCTATTAGAAAAGTTAGTAGAGATTTGGCTCATAAGCTTGGTGCTATGCCAAGCAGAATTGAAATTGCAGAGGCAATGGAAATTGATGTTGAAGAATTGGATTCTGTTTTAAGACAAGCTTTATCGACAAGTAGTTTAGATGCTCCAGTAAATGGTGATGATGGCAGGAGCTTTTTAGGTGATTTAATTGCAGATAGTAATAATGAAGAGCCTTTAGATCAAGTTGAACAGAAAATGCATCAAGAGCAACTTGGTAAGTGGTTAAGTCATTTAAGCGAGCAAGAACAACATGTTCTCAAACTAAGGTTTGGACTTGATGCAAATGAGAGACATACGCTTGCAGAAATTGGAAGATTATTAGAAGTTTCTAGAGAAAGAGTAAGACAAGTTGAACTTAAGGCACTAAGAAAATTAAGGAATTTAACCAGAAAATTACCTAGTGGTATTTAATCTAATCTTCTGCCCAAATATATTTGGTTAATTCTTCTGAAGGGGGTTCGGGAGCTTCAATAGCATTTTTAACTGACTCCGATATCTCTGCATCAATTTTCTTTTCAATAATTTTTAATTCTTCTTCCGTTGCGAATTTACCGTCAATAATTTCTTTGGCTAATTTCTTAATAGGATCTCTTTTCCCCCAAAACTCCTTCTCTTTTTCAGACCTTAATTCATCTGGATCTGCAAGAGAATGTCCTCTATATCTATAAGTCAAACATTCTAAAAGTGTGGGACCTTCTCCTGCTCTAGCGCGCTCAATTGCTCTTTGTGCTGCTCCTCTAACTGCTAATACATCCATTCCATCAACTTCCTCGCCGTGCATACCAAAAGCAGACGCTTTTCTCCAGATTTCAGGATTACTAGTAGCTCTATCGTGAGCCATACCAATAGCCCATTTATTATTTTCAACAACAAAAATTATGGGTAATTTCCATAACTGGGCCATATTTAAACATTCAAAAAACTGCCCATTATTGCAAGTCCCATCCCCAAAGAATGCTGCAGTTACAGCATCACTATTACTATTACCAGCAACTTCCTTTTTGTATTTACTTGAAAAGGCTGCCCCTAAGGCAACTGGAATTCCCTCTCCAATAAATGCATATCCTCCGAGTAAGTGATGCTCTCTTGAAAATAAGTGCATGGATCCACCTCGGCCTTTGCTACAACCAGTAGCTTTACCAAAAAGTTCACTCATTACTTCAAATGAGGGAACACCCGCACTTAGTGCATGAACATGATCGCGATAGGTACTACAAAACCAATCATGTTTCTTTTTCATGGCGCCAATTACTCCCGTGCTTATAGCCTCTTGACCGTTATATAAATGAACGAAACCAAACATTTTCCCCCTGTAATACATTTCTGCACACTTATCTTCAAACCTACGACCAAGCGTCATGTCTTCATAAAGAAATAATCCGGTTTCTCGATCTAATTCGGCTTTTTTTATGTCTTGAAGATTTGAGATTCTCTCTACGTGTGTTTCCAAGAAAAATACCTTAACGAAGTTTTGATTTGTTAACATTCTAAGCCGTGAAGGGCGATTTTCATGATTTTTTTTAATAACTCTGTAAGACCTTGTGAAAAAAATTTTTAACTTGATAAAATTTGTCTAAGAATTTTCAATAGGATATTTGTTTGGAACTTCCTTTAGACCATTTTCGTTTAATTGGCGTAAGCCCCTCTGCAACTTCTGAGGAAATATTAAGGGCGTTTCAATTGCGGTTAGATAAAACACCTGATGAAGGTTTTACTTATGAAGTTTTAACCCAAAGATCTGAGTTGCTTCGCCTCACTGCAGATCTACTTACAGATCCAGAAAGCAGAAGAGAGTACGAAAATTTGTTATTAAATGGGAATTCTGGATTGGATTTTTCCTCAAATAGAGAAGTAGCAGGATTAATACTTCTTTGGGAATCAGGTTCACCAAAAGAAGCTTTTAAAATTACGAGAAAAGCATTGCAACCCCCACAAACTCCAGCTTTAGGAAGTAGTAGAGAAGCTGATTTAACATTATTGGCTGCTTTAACAGCTAGAGATTCTGCAATTCAAGAACAACAGCTTAGATCCTATTCGAACGCGGCAGACTTTTTACATGAAGGTATACAACTTCTACAAAGAATGGGAAAGCTTGGAGAAAAAAGAAAAGAACTTGAAGAAGATTTGGTTGCTTTGCTTCCTTACAGAATCCTAGATCTACTTAGTAGGGATCTAAATGATCAAGAGTCTCATAAAAAAGGCTTAAGTATGTTGGAAAATTTAATAATCAAAAGAGGTGGTTTAGAAGGTAATAATAAATCTGAATATAAAGATTATTTAAATCAGCAAGAGTTTGAAGCTTTTTTTCAACAAATTAAGCCATTTTTGACAGTGCAAGAACAGATTGATTTGTTTCTTGAATTACAAAAAAGAGGATCATTAGAAGCAGGATTTTTAGCTTTTCTATCCTTAACAGCTATTGGTTTCTCTAGAAGAAAGCCGGAAAAATTATTTGAAGCGAGGAGAATTTTAAAGAAACTAAATTTATCCGGTCTTGATTCAATGCCTCTAGTTGGTTGTTTAGATTTGCTTTTAGCTGATATTGACCAGGCCTCTGCAAGGTTTTCAAGTAGTTCTGATGAAAATTTACGAGATTGGCTTAATAATTATCCTGGAAATAAGTTAGAAGCGATATGTATTTTCTGTAAAAATTGGTTAGAGAATGATGTTTTAGTTGGGTATAGAGACATTGAATCAAAAGAGGTTGATTTAGATTCTTGGTTTGAAGATAGGGAAATTCAAGAATTTATTGAAAAATTAGAAAAGAAATCAAATAAAATTGCAATTAGATCAAATCTTCAAAACCAACAAACTGAGAAGGAATCCTCCACAAAAACGACTGAAGATTTTGATAATATATTGGGCAATATTGATGAAAGAAAATTACCTTGGCCTGGTGGTATAAAACAAGATTATGAAAAGGTTGAGATCAAAGAAAACGAATTCAATGAGGAATACTTTAAGAAAAAACCAATAGAGTTTTATAATTTTTTAATTGAAAAAATTGCTGAATTAAAGTTTAGTTTTGGGGAATTCTTAAAGGATAAAGAGATTATTAATCGGTCGCCTTATTTAATTTATATTTATGCGTTTTTGATCTTATTTGCATTTGGTATTGGTATTGGATTTTTAAGAAATAATTTAAAAAAATCAATTCAGGACGAATCTATTGCTGAAAAACCTTTAATTGCTATAGATAAAAATCAAAAGCTTAGTGAGATAGATATTATTCAAGAAATAAAAAAAAATCCTTCAAGTAAATTGAATTCTATTTCTGAGAAATCTACTTCAATTATTTCCTATGAATTCAAAGAACTTAATACAGCTTCACCTTCTTTGGAAGATATAAGGAATTTAATTAATGGATGGCTTCTAAGTAAAAGTAATTATTTAGCAGGAAAGAGTGAAATTAATCTTTCTAAGATTGTTAGTAAAGGTCTAATTGATCGAACAATCGAAGAAAGACAGAACGATATCAAGAAGGGAATTTATAAAGAAATTAATTCCCAAATACGTAAGATTGATTTGGAATCGCAAACTTCATCTCGGATAGTTGTTTTAGTAGAATTGAATTATCTAGAGAGAATAGTAAAGAATTCTGGAGAATTTGTTAATGAAACATCATTAAATCCCCTTAAAGTTAAATATATTTTGGGTTTTTCAAATAAATCATGGAAATTGGTTGATTTCGTGAGCGGCTTGTAATTACAAACTTCAAGATCATCTATAATAATTAAAATTACTTTTTAATAATGTTTGATGAACTCTCGTCACGCTTTGAAGACGCAGTAAAGGGTTTAAGAGGCGAAGCAAAAATTAGTGAAAATAATATTAACGATGCCTTGAAGGAGGTAAAAAGAGCACTCCTTGATGCAGATGTTAGTTTGTCTGTAGTAAAAGAGTTTATATCAGATGTCAAAGATAAAGCTATTGGAGAAGAAGTAGTTAGGGGTGTAAACCCAGGTCAAAAATTTATAGAAGTTGTAAATAAAGAATTGATTAACATTATGGGGAATGAAAATTCTCCATTAAACGAAAATGAAAATAGTCCTACAGTCATTTTGATGGCTGGACTTCAGGGAGCGGGTAAAACAACTGCAACAGGAAAATTAGGACTTTATTTGAAGGAAAAAGATAAAAAAGTTCTTTTGGTGGCTGCAGATATTTATCGACCAGCAGCTGTAGAGCAGCTTAAAACATTGGGAAGTCAATATGAATTGGAAGTTTTTTCAGCTAAAGAAAAAAATAGCAAACCAGAAGAAATAGCAAAGGAAGCATTGAATTTTGCTAGTGAAAATGATTTTAATTCGATAATTATTGATACCGCAGGAAGACTGCAAATTGATGATTCCATGATGAGTGAAATGGTTCGAATAAAAGAAGTTTCTAATCCTGATGAGGTTTTGCTTGTTGTTGATTCAATGATTGGGCAAGAAGCTGCAGACTTAACAAAGTCATTTCATGAAAAAGTAGGAATCACAGGGGCGATATTAACTAAGTTGGATGGTGACTCAAGAGGCGGAGCTGCTTTATCAATAAGAAAAATAAGTGGTAAACCAATCAAATTTATAGGTGTAGGTGAAAAAATAGAGGCATTGCAACCATTTCATCCAGAGAGAATGGCCAGCAGAATTTTAGGCATGGGCGATGTATTGACACTTGTTGAAAAAGCACAAAAAGAAGTTGAACTTGCTGATGCAGAAGCGATGCAAAAGAAACTTCAAGAAGCGACTTTTGATTTTAATGATTTTGTAAAGCAAATGAGATTAATTAAAAGAATGGGTTCACTTGGTGGATTGATTAAATTGATTCCTGGAATGAATAAAATAGATGATGGGATGATAAAAGATGGAGAAGATCAACTTAAGAAAATAGAATCTATGATCTCGTCAATGACTCTTGAGGAGAAACAAAAACCCGAAGTTCTTGCCGCTCACCCCTCAAGAAGACAAAGAATCGCTCAAGGTAGCGGTTATGAAGCAAAAGATGTAGATAAAGTTTTAGCCGATTTTCAAAGAATGAGAGGTTTTATGAAACAAATGTCTAACGGAGGAATGCCAGGAATGGGAGGTATGCCAGGAATGGGAGGAATGCCAGGAATGGGAGGAATGCCAGGAACGGGAGGGA
>NZ_JAKVCI010000017.1:0-37624 GCF_022447305.1 Prochlorococcus sp. ALOHA_ZT_50
AACAATCGTAGTTTTTGCACCTATCATCGCTGCTTTGGCATGGGTTATATTCAATATACAAAAACCAGCAAGAGAGCAATTCAATAGGGACTTTTTGGGCAAGGATTAATTTAATTTGATTGATAAAGAAGTAATAGTTATTGGAGCTGGTCTTGCGGGATCAGAAGCTGCTTGGCAAGTAGCTAGTGCTGGCATACCGGTTAAATTAGTTGAAATGAGACCTATCAAATCAACTCCAGCGCACCATACTGGTGAATTTGGAGAATTGGTTTGTAGTAATAGTTTTGGAGCTTTAAGTCCTGATAGAGCTGCAGGTTTATTGCAAAAAGAACTTAGAATTTTTAAATCATTGATAGTTCAAACAGCAGATAAATTTGCTGTTCCTGCTGGAAGTGCTTTGGCTGTTGATAGATCTAAATTTAGTATTGCTTTAACTGATGCTTTATCTAATCATCCTTTAATTGAAATTATGAGATTTGAACAATTAGATCTCCCAAGCAAAGAAAATATAACGATCCTCGCAACTGGCCCATTAACTGCGGATGAATTATCCTATAAAATTCAAGCTTTTACAGGTATTGATGCGTGTCATTTTTTTGATGCCGCTAGTCCTATTATTTATGGAGATACTATTGATCAAGAGATTGTATTTAAAGCTAGTAGATACGACAAAGGAGATCCGGCATATCTTAATTGCCCTATGGATAAAAATGATTACATCCATTTCAGAAATGAACTAATAGAAGGAGAACAAGCTAATTTAAAAGACTTTGAGAAAGAATCAGCTAATTTCTTTGAAGCTTGCTTACCAATTGAAGAAATTGCTAGAAGAGGAGTTGATACAATGAGATACGGACCATTGAAATCTATTGGGTTGTGGAATCCAAAATGGGGAGATTTATTTGATAGGGAAAATAGATTAAAAAAGCGACCTCATGCAGTTGTCCAATTAAGGAAAGAAGATTTAGAAGGGAAATTACTAAATATGGTAGGTTTTCAAACTAACCTCAAATGGTCTGAGCAAAAAAGAATATTTAGGATGATTCCTGGTTTAGAAAAGGCTGAGTTTGTACGTTTTGGAGTAATGCATAGAAATACTTTTTTAGAATCTCCAAAATTACTTTTACCAACATTGCAATTTATGAAAAGAGAAAATCTTTTTGCTGCGGGTCAAATAACGGGGACGGAAGGTTATGCAGCAGCAGCAGCAGGGGGCTTGCTTGCAGGAATAAATGCATCCTTATTAGCTAAGGGTAAAAAACCAGTAAGTTTTCCTGATGAATCAATGATTGGTTCTCTAATGAATTTTATCAGTAACAAAAATCAAATATTATCTAATCAGAAAAAGAATAAATTCCAACCAATGCCTGCTTCATTTGGTTTAGTTCCAGAACTAACTAAAAGAATAAAAGATAAAAGATTAAGGTACAAAGCTTATCAAGAAAGATCTACAGAAGCCTTGAATGACTTTAAAAATAAACTAGATTCTTGTTTTGATAAAGACCACTTACTCAGCAAAATTTACTAAGATTAATTATCAAAGATCCAAAAAATGGAATTAAATAAGGAAAATTTCGATGCAATTATTATTGGCTCAGGAATAGGAGGGTTAGTAACTGCTTCACAATTGGCGGCGAAAGGAGCTCAAGTATTAGTTCTTGAAAAATATATTATTCCAGGCGGGAGTGGAGGCTCTTTTAAGAGAAAAGGCTATACCTTTGATGTAGGGGCTTCAATGATTTTTGGATTTGGAGAGAAAGGTTATACCAATTTATTAACTCGTGCTTTGAAAGATGTGAATGAAAAATGCGAAACTATTCCCGATCCTGTTCAACTGGAATATCACTTACCACATAACTTTAATATTTCTGTAGATAAAAATTATGAGCAATTTATAAGCAAATTATCAGCTAGTTTCCCCAAGGAAAAAAAAGGTATCAAGAAATTCTATGATACTTGTGCAAGTGTATTTAAATGTTTAGATTCAATGCCTCTTTTATCAATAGAGGATCCAAGTTATCTTTTTAAAGTTTTCTTTAAATCTCCATTATCCTGTTTAGGGTTAGCTAGATGGTTACCAGTAAATGCAGGAGATGTTGCGAGAAAGTTTATAAAAGATCCTGAACTTTTAAAATTTATCGATATCGAATGTTTTTGTTGGTCTGTAATGCCAGCTCTAAAAACCCCTATGATTAATGCGGGAATGGTATTTACAGATAGGCATGCTGGGGGGATAAATTATCCAAAAGGGGGAGTTGGAACGATAGCAGAGAAGTTTGTTTCTGGTATTGAAAAATTAGGAGGAAAAGTTAGATATAAAGCCAATGTGACTGAAATCCTCTTAAAGGATGAGAAAGCGGTAGGAGTTAAGCTCTCAAATGGGGAAGAGATATATTCAAATATTATTGTATCCAACTCCACTAGATGGGATACATTTGGATTAAAAGATAATACTAAAGGATTAATTTCTAGTAAAAACGTGCCAAAAAGTGAATATAAGTGGTCAGAAACTTATAAACCCTCACCTTCTTTTGTTTCGATTCACCTTGGAGTAGAAAAAAATCTAATATCCGATAATTTTAATTGTCATCATATAATCGTTGAAAATTGGGATGAATTAGAAAGCGAAAAGGGAGTTATTTTTGTTTCTATACCTACTTTGCTTGACTCGTCTTTGGCTCCAGAAGGTAAACATATCGTACATGCATTTACTCCTTCATCGATGAGTGAATGGGAAGGCCTATCAAGGAAAGAATATTTGCAAAAGAAAGAAAAATATTTTTCTTTTCTTGTTGAAAAAATATCAACTATTCTTCCTAATCTTGAACAAAATATTGATCACAAAGAAATTGGTACTCCCAAAACTCATAAAAAGTTTCTTGGAAGATATGAAGGTAGTTATGGGCCAATTCCCAGTAAAAAGTTGCTTGGACTTTTGCCAATGCCTTTCAACACTACAAAAATTCAAAACCTTTATTGTGTAGGGGATTCATGCTTCCCTGGCCAAGGCCTAAATGCAGTTGCTTTTAGTGGATACGCATGCGCTCACAAAATAGGTGCAAAGTTAAACATAAACAGTTTTAAATTGCCCGATTAAAAGGATCCTTCTGAAATGATAGAAAAATTTAAAACTCTTTTTTTTGTGAAAAGTTCGTTAATTTCTCTTTATTTAGCGCTTACAATTCCTTTACCATTTATTTCAATCGAAAAATTAAAAATCCCCTCTATTATAATTTTTGCCCTAGGACTTTATTTGATAATCAATATCACTAGTGATTATGTAGAAACTTGCAGTAATAAAATTTCATATAAAAGTAGCTTTATTTCTAAATTCTTAGGAAAAAAAAATTGGGAGATTTCTTGGAAAGATATTAAATTAATCAAATCTTTGCCAACCAGTCAGGGTAGTAAAGTTTATTACTTTAATACTTTTCAAGGTGATAATTTTCTTGTCCCACAAAGAGTGGAAAAATTTGAAAAATTTTTATTAATTGTTTCCAGTAATACTGGGATTGATATTAATGAAATATCTTACATATCACCACTATGGACATATAAATTACTGACATTACTATCAGTTTTAATGATTATTGGTGAACTTTTTGCTTTTCTAAATTAAATATTATCAATACTGAATCTATAACCTTGTTGTCTAACAGTGGTTATTCCCCCACCTTCTCCCAATCCAGCCTGTTCTAATTTTCTCCGCAAAGTTAATACCTGAGTATCTACAGACCTAGGACCACCACTGAAGGGCGGCCAGGCCATCCTTAAGAGCTCTTGACGACTTCTTACCATTCCAGGTGGCATCAAAAGAGCGCAAAGCAGTGCAAACTCCCTAGGGCTTAATTCTACGGGCTTCTCGCTTAGAGTAACTTGTCTTAAAAGAAGATGAACCTCTAAAGGTCCAACCTCAACTTTTTCTTGTAATCCTATCCTTCCCCTTTTTAAGAGTGTTCTGCATCGTGCTGCAAGCTCTTCAAGTCCAAAAGGTTTTCTGAGAACATCATCTGCCCCTTCATCTAATAGATTTACTAATGCTTCAACACCTGATCTTGCCGTTAAAACTATGACTGAAGACCCAAGTTGTTGGGCTAGTCTCATTGCAGTATTCTGCTCGAGGATTTCTGCGCTAACTAATAAGTCAGGTGATTGTTCTCTGCATAAGTCAATAGCTTCTGCAGCTGTACCTACTGCTGCAGCTAAATGGCCATCTTGGCGAAGCCTTTGCACAAGGACTGTTCTAAGTGTGGGGTGAGGTTCAACAACTAGAACTCTTGAGGGGGTTTGAGAGCTCGTAGGCAATTGTGAACTGCCAGGAGTTGAAGCTAAGATTTGCTCAGTTGATTGCATTCTTAATTACTGTTTGGCCAGGCAATTTTTGATCGTTCTTAATAAGGTATAACAAATGCAAAATAAAAATCAGAATTTATCGAATTATGACATCATTTGAAAACCCTAAAGCAATTCGTCACTTTCAGTCAATTTGCGATAGTTGCCAGGACTTAGTTACTCGTTTTCATACGCCATCTGATCTTAAATTATATAGTGATGGTTATCTCCAAGCATTAAGGAATTGCAGTAGTTTAGAGCAAAAGGATCAAGAGAAATTAGAAAGATTAATTGAAAGATGGATTTTAGATCCGTCAAGTTTTATTGATCCAGATGGAGATGGAAATAAAGGTTTTTTTGATAAAAAAAGGATTTAAAATATTAATTTTTATTAACCAATACAGTATTTATACTCACTAATTGTCTTAAGACGCTAATTCAATTTCTATTTTTTCTTTAAGAGATCCAGAGTTGTACATCTCAATAAGAATGTCTGATCCACCAAGAAATTCTCCTTTTAAGTAAACTTGAGGAATTGTTGGCCAATCTGAATATTCTTTGATACCTTCTCTTATAGCGAAATCACTTAAAACATCAAACGTACCAAATTCTACCCCTAAAGAATTTAGTATTTGAACTACATTGTTGGAAAAACCGCATTGAGGCATTAATTTTGTCCCTTTCATGAAAACCATCACTGGATTAGATTCAATCAGTTTTTGTATTTTATCTTTTGTTAGGTTGTCCATAATTCAATTTGGAGTTTCTGTTTTTAATGCCAGTGCATGGATAGCCTCTGAAGCTAATTCTTCCTTCAAAGCAGAATATACTAGCTGGTGTTGTTTAACTAATGATAATCCATTGAATTCAGATGCAATTACAGTTACTTGCAAATGATCATTTCCCTTAAGGTTTTCAACAAAAACTTGGGAACTTGGGATTTTTTTAGTGATTAATTTAATAACTTCTGTTTTCGTAATCATAGTAAATTTTAATTAACCTTTGTATTTTGTCTCAACAAATCCTAGTTGGATCAATCTTTCATAAGCTTCTTTACCTTCAGGGCTATTAGGTGACATTATTCTAATTGTTTCAACAAGTAAGGGTACTGCAACCTCAGGCTTTTCAGTTTTTATATACATAGAGGCTAATCTCTCATTTGATTCTGCCAAAATTTGTAATGTTTGCTTACCTTTCCTTTGCATTTCATTTGGTATTCTCGCATCAATTCCTTTGAACGATGAATTTAGATCAGAATAAAAAGACGCAAGTTGCTTTGCTAATTTTCTAGCGTCTAAATAAAAATCCTTAGCTTTTTCAAAATCCCCGTTTTTAATATATTTATCACCTTCTTTTATAAAATATTCAACGTTTGAGATGGAAAGCTTTTTACTCTCATTTGAGAGTACTCTGAAGTCTTCTGGATTCTTTATTTCTGCATGAACTTCATTTTTGTAAGGAACATTTCCAAAAAATATAAATAAAATTGGGATTAATTTTAAGAATTTCATTTTCTTTTTCAATTATTAAAATTCATAGTAACTTATTGCAGATTCATCTACCTACATTTTTTAATGCTTTTTCTTCCTCTTGAGTCATTTTTTCATTTAGAAATTTATTAAAGTCCTTGATAGTAAAGTTTGAGTAATCATTAATTGGTATTGGTTTTCCAAAGGATAAACAAAATTCGCCCCTAAAGTTCGGAGGTATTTTGCTGTAAGCAATTCCAATTGGAATAATAGTAATAGAGGTTGTTTTTTTGGTAGCTAATCTAGCTAATCTATATAGTCCTTCTTTGAGAACTAATTTTTTTCCATATCTATTAATCTTTCCTTCGGGGAAAACAACTAGTTGTTCTCCTTTTTCTATAAGATCAATCGCATATCTTAAAGCTGAGAGAGATGGCGATAATTGATTTATTGAAAAACATCCAAGTCTTTTTAAAAACCAACCTTGTATTCCTCTCATTTCGGATTTAGTAACCATAAATCTACAATCCTTTTTTGTTACCCTTCTACCCATTGCCATTGTGAGTATTAAGCCGTCCCATCTTGATCTGTGGGTTGGAGCCAAAATGATAGAGGAATTTATGGGAATCGAAAAACCATTTTTTAATATTTTCTTTTTTCTAAAAAAGAATCTCAAAACAACGTCCTGAGTAACGAACATTGCAATAAATCCCAATACAGGGTTGATTTTATGCCAAATATTTAAGGAATTCTTCTTCAAGTTCTATTTACTATATATTAATAATTTAAGTGTTTGCCTTTTTTTATTAGCTATTATTGGGCGGTTACTAGATTGTCTAGAAACTAAGATTTTCAAAATTATGGCTACTTTAGGAGTAAACATTGATCATATTGCAAATGTAAGGCAAGCAAGGAAAACTGTCGAGCCTGACCCTGTGCAATTTGCTTTTTTAGCTGAATTAGGAGGGGCAGATTCCATAACAGTGCATCTAAGAGAAGATAGAAGACATATACAAGATAGGGACGTATTCCTTCTGAAAGAGACTATAAAAACAAAACTCAATTTAGAGATGGCTGCTACAGAAGAAATGTTAGAAATTGCCAAAAAAATTCTTCCCGATTATGTAACGCTTGTACCCGAGAAAAGAGAGGAAGTTACTACTGAAGGCGGGTTGGATTTAAAAAGTAATGTGCAATACCTTAAGAAGGCTGTTGGGAATTTAAAGGATTCAAATATAGAAGTAAGTGCATTTATTGATCCTCTTGGTGAACAGATAAATTATTCCAAAGAAATAGGGTTTGATTTTATAGAATTACATACTGGAAAATATGCTGAACTATCGGGATCTGAACAATATAAAGAGCTCCAAAGGATTATAGAGTCTACACATTTAGCAAATGACCTTGGATTAGTTGTTAATGCTGGTCATGGCCTTAACTACAATAATGTTAAAAAAATTGCATCAATTAACAATATGAACGAGTTAAACATAGGTCATAGTATTGTTGCAAGGGCTTTAGCGATAGGATTAGAAAAGTCTGTACGTGAAATGAAGTCCCTTATTACATCAAATTAAATTTCAAAATGACAACATACTTTTTCGTTGCGGCAAGTGAAAAGTTTTTAACAGTTGAAGAACCACTTGATGAAATTTTGAAAGAGAGGATGAGGAACTATAAAGAAAATAATAAAGAAATAGATTTTTGGCTCTTAAAAAATCCATCATTTTTGCAAACCACCCAATTTGCTGATCTAAAAGCAAAAATTCCATCTACCCCAGCAGTTGTTTTATCGACTGATAAAAAATTTATAACTTTCTTAAAGCTTCGTTTAGAGTTTGTTGCTGTGGGGGAATTCGAATGTCCTAATGCAGAAATAATTGATCCATTTAAAGTTGAGTAATATAACCATCTAGTAAATTGCTCAATCTTTATAAGTCAAATAAAATTGAAGTAATTAGTGAGCTGTTAGCAGAGGAATTAAAAATATGTCCTCCGCCTATAAATGAGAAATTAGAAATAGTAGTCCCCAATTACTTTTTGGGGAATTGGTTACGTGAACAAATAACTATAAAAAACAAAATAAGTGCTCTTTATGAATTAAAGACAATATCAACGTATACCGAATCTTTATTGACAAATTTTTTCCCTGCAATTGATATGAGCGCATGGAATTTTGAGTCAATTAAATGGGGCATTATTGATTCCTTGGAAGAATTAAATAGCTTTAAAGAATCATTTCCGCTTAGAAATTGGATTAATAAATATTTGGATAATAAAAAGACAATTGATGGAGACATATATAATCTGACAAAAAAGATCACGAATAATTTTATTGATTATCTGATTTTTAGACCTGAAATGATTGCTCAATGGAATAGATATGAAATTAATTCATCTAATCTATTTAAGAATTTAAACTCAGATCAATTTTGGCAACCTATTTTATATAAATTATTAGAGGAAAAGATATCTGAAAAGCCATCATGTTTATACATGATTGAAGTAATAAAGAATTTAAGAAAAATTAAAAACGTTCAATTTCAAGTACCAAATCAAATTTATATTTTTTCAGATAATAACTTATCTAAACTACATATTAATTTTTATTCAGAACTTTCAAAATTTATTAAGGTAAATTTGTATTTATTATCTCCTGGAGAAGATTTATGGAATAGAATAAATTGTCTTGAAGGTGAGTTGGAATTTGATGATAATGAAAGTAAATTGAATTTAAATAATACAAATATAGAGAAAATATTTGGTAAATTTGGAGCAAACTTTCAGAAATTAATTGATGAAAATATTTATAAAGAAGGTATAAATTTAAAAAATAATCTTATTTATCTCGATCCAACAACTAATTTTCATAATAAGAAAGATATTCCTCTTCTTAATCAAATACAAAAAAGACTAATTGATAATAATAGCGTTGATTTTATAGTAAGTGAAAGGGATGATTCAATATTACTTTGTGAGCATTTTAATCAGAATAGTCAATTTGAATATTTAAGAAATAAAATTATAGAAATAATAAATTCTTGCGAGAATATTAAATATAGTGATATTGCTGTTTTATCTCCACAAACTAATTTAATTAAACCTTATCTAAGGTACATCTTTAATAATGAGTTAATTAATGGTGAAAAGATACCTTATTTTTTTATTGATGAGGATAATCATGACTCTTCAGGCATTTATGAATTTCTAATTGACATCACTGAAATAGCAAGTGAAAAAATTACACTTGAAAAAATAGATTATATTCTTTCGAAAAAAGTAACTCAGAACATTTTTGATTTTAATATTACTGAGAAGGATGAAATTATTTTCTTACTTACCCAAGCGGGGTTTCATTGGGGATTAGATGATAAAGAAAGATTAGGTGAAGAGAAAAATACTCTAGATTGGTGTATAAATAGAATTACTTTAGGCTTAATTTATGACAAAGAAGTAAATTTAAGTACTTTTAATTTAAAACCATTTAGCTATAAAAATATAAGTTTGGATTTGAATAAATGGGTTAAAATATTAATTCATTTAAAAAAATATATTAATTTGATAAGGGGATCTTTTTCTTACTCGAATTGGGTTGAAAAGATAAAGTTTATATTAAAAAGTATTGCTGATTCTAATGCAAATTTCAATTTAGAAATAAGTGAAATAAATAGAATTCTTGATAATCACGCAATACCTTTAATACCTGATGATCTTATCTTGTTAAAAGTTTTTAGAGAAATATTAATTTCTTGCATAAATAAAGTTAAATATCAAAGCAAATCACGAGTCAACAAGATCCTAGTAAGTGATATTGAGAATTCAAGGCATATTCCACATAAGGTTATCTTCCTAATAGACATGAATAGTGTTAATTATCCAAAATTACCAAAGAGTGAAAACATTAATTTATTAAAAAACAAATATCATTTGGGTGATCCATCTGTTTTTGAAAGAGAGAAATATGCATTTCTGGAGTTGTTAATTGCCTGCAGAGATAAATTTATAGTTACTTGGGTAAAAAATGATAAAGACAATAAAAAATTAGATGTTTCTTTTCCTATAAAAGAGTTAATTTCTTTTTTTGATAGTTTCTTAAACCAAAGCCAAAGAGAACTAATAATTAAAGATTCTGATTTAAATAAAAATGAAATAATTGATCTTGATAAATCTAAGATTGTTAAAAGTAATTATTCTTTAATAGAAGATATAAATTGGAATGAAAAAAAATCTGATATTAAAAATTACAAATTATCAGAATTGATTTATTGGTTCAAGACTCCACAAAAATATTGGCTTAATAAAAACAATATTTCTCCCAAGGAAATATTTATTCATCATCCAGACGAGGAGTATGTAAGCAATCTGCAAAAGTCGCAACTAATTACAAAAATAATCCAGCAAGTAGAGATTGATAATCATAATATTATTGATGATTTAAATGAATTAAATATTAATGATCAATTGGCTGAAAATGGTATTATTATGCCCAAAAATAGTATTTTTACAAAAGAAAAAGAAATCAAAGACTTATTAAGCAGTCTATCTGCAAGTTTGAGTCAACATAATAAGATTAATAAAATCTATGTTAAGTTAAATGCGAATAAAGAAGAATATTTAATCGCTGATGACACCGTAATTGAATTAATTAATGCGAAGTTAAGTTTAAGTCGTTTGACTGAGGCTTGGATAAAATTACTCTTTATTTCTTCTTTAAAGAGGAATATAAAAAGGACTAAAGTAATTTTTAGAACAGAAAATAATTATAAATCGCAAATTATTCAATCACCCGGAGCAACTGAATCAAATCTAATTTTGGAGGAGTACATAAATATTTTTAAAAATTATTCTGAAAAATGTTTACCTCTTCCTCCAGAAAGTGCTTATAAATATGTAGAAGCAAAAATAAAATCAAAAAATGAAAAAAAAGCTTTTACAGATAAATGGATTGGTAATAAAAATTTTTCTAAAGGAGAAAGAGATAATATCGAAATGAAAATGTGTTTTGGTAATGAAAAAGAACCAGATTTCTTTCTTGGAAATAATAATTTTGATCAATTATCATACAGATTATATGGTCCTCTAATTAAAGCATTAAAGAAATAAAAAATGTCTAAATTTCAGTTAAAAAATTTTTTTAAAGCTGCTTATGATCTAATGCTTGTTTTTTTACAGTTCTTTATTATTAGTCTTCATTTTTTTCAATGGGAATTTCTTCCACAAAAACAAATAATTCAAGCAAGTCCTTTTTCTTATTTCCTGGGTATTTTAATTATCATAATCGCTTTCATAATAATGTTAGTTTCAATTAAAGACTTAGGTAGAAATTTATCCCCTTTCCCAAGACCTATAAACAATAGCAATCTAGTTACTACAGGTATTTATCGATTTACGCGTCATCCTATGTACTATTCTTTAATATTTATTTCCATTGGAGTTTTTATAATAAAATTATCTATTTATTATTTATTTTTGACAATAAGTTTAGCTTTAATAATTAAATTTAAGATTGCCTTGGAAGAGAAATATTTAATGAATAAATTTAAGAATTACTTACTTTATAAAAATGAGGTCAAAGTTTAATTTAATAAAGAAATGGATATTAATCAAATTAAATTAGATAATAAGTTTAAATTAGTAGAAGCAAGTGCAGGAACTGGTAAAAGTTTTACTTTGGCTCACATAGTTTTAAGAAATGTTTTGGAGAAAAAAGTTAAACCAGATGAGATACTCTTGCTAAGTTTTACAAAAAATACTTGTTCTGAATTAAGAGATAAAATACTCTCGAGATTTCATAATTTAAAATTATATTTGCAAAGTCATAATGAAAGTAAGATAGATAATACTCTTAAGGATTGGTATCTAAATTTTAAGGATAAAGATAAATCTAAGGAAAAAATAATTTCCGAAATTGATAATTTTATAAATCAATTCTATAAGTTAAAAGTAACTACTTTCCATGCTTTTTGTAATAATATTATTGATGAATATAGTATTGAAATAGGTGTAACTCAAGATCCATATATTGAGAATAATATTGATAATTTGTATAAAGATGTAATAGATAATTTGTGGATTGATGATTTTCTGAATCTTAATCATGAGCTTATTTCAGCAGTCAACAAAAAAAAAATAAGTTCTAGATTTGGAAGTAGGATCAATAAGTCATTTTTTGTAGAAATTTTAAAAAATATAGATCAAGAAAATATCTGTAAATTTCAAATAAATAATAAATATAAGATTATTGATTTAAATAATTATTTTAATGAATTTTTTTATTTAAATTGGAATGAGTTTTGTTTTGAATGGAATAAGAAAGGTAAGGAATTATTTTTACAACTCATAGAGTTGGGAAAATTAATTAAGGAGAGTGGTGGAAAAAGTCAAATATATGCTGCAAAACCAAGAAATGATAAGTTTAATCAAATAAATTGTTGGATTGAAGAGATTAACAAAAGGCTTAATTCTAAAAATGTTATTGATTTTATATATGATATTTCTAAGGATGATCTTTTATCTAAATATTTTTACATTGAAAATATATCTAAAGAAATTAATAAACATAATCTAAAATTAGATTTTACTAAATTTAATTTATTACAAGATAAAATTTATAAAATAAAAGAAGGTTTCTTTACTGAATTTGTAAGAATATTTACCCAATTAGCTTATATAAAATTAATTGAATTAAAGAAAAGTTTTTCTATTTTCAACTTCAATGATCTTATAAAGACTGTAGAAAATACATTTCTAGATTCGGAAATTAGTAATAGTAATACTCTATCTAAAATTCAAAAAAGATTTAAATGTGTCTTAGTTGATGAGTTCCAAGATACAGATATTACTCAGTGGAATTTAATAAAAAAGTTCTTTAATACAAAAAATCATTTTTTACTTTGCGTAGGTGATCCAAAACAAGCGATTTACAAATTTAGAGGTGGAGATATTGAAACTTACTTAGATGCAAGATCTAATGCAATCGAAGTTTTTAGTCTTACAGATAACTATAGATCCTCAAAAAAGTTAATCGATGTTCTTAATAAACTTTATAAGAATGGACTTAAACAATCAAAACTAAACTATAGTAAATTAACCTCAAGAATTAATGAAAATATTAATCCTGAATTTAAATTTAAGGATGTATTTGAAATTGTAGAATTTTCAAAAAAAGAGACTGATATAGAGGATCTTGTAACTCATTACATAGTTAACTTTATTTTAAATAATAAAGAAATTGATATTAATAAAATTGCGATTCTTACATTAAATAATTCGCAATGCTTAGATTTTAAAAAAAAATTAAATCAGTTTAACCTCCCATGCAAAATTCAAAATAAACAAAATATTTTTGATACAGAAGCAAGTTCTCTACTATTTTTATTCATTGAATGTTTATTAAATCCGAGGTCTTTAAAAAATATAACTTTGCTTGCTACTTCAAAGTTTATAGAAATAAAATTAGAAGATTTACTTGATCATGGAATTAGTAATAATTTAGAAATTTTAATTAATAAATGCATTACTTGGTCCCAAGAACTAAGAGAAAAAGGTTTTTTAAACATTGTTAATGAACTACTTATAAATTACAAGTCATCCTCGATTATTCAAGATTCAGATTTAAATTCAAATTTATTTCAACTTTCAGAAATTGTTGAAATAGAATTAATAAATAATGATTTTGATCTCAATATAGTCTTCAACTGGTATAAAAATCAGTTAGATCATATTTTAAGAATTTCTACTGGAGAAGATTTTTTGACGAAAGATTATAATCTTCAAAATGGAATAAATCTTTCTACCATTCATAGTAGTAAGGGCCTCGAATTTGAAATAGTCCTATGTCCATATCTCTCAATTATTTCAAATAAGTCAAATAAAATTAAAGGACCTCTTTGGAAATCAAATATTGATAGAAATATATACGTTAATATTTCTAATAATTACGCGAAGGTTGAAAAATTTAAATTAATAGAAGAAGAAGATTTATTTAAAGAGAGTGAGAGGTTAATTTATGTAGCACTTACAAGGAGCAAATATAAACTTATTGTTTTTAATGATTTAGAGGATACAAATAATATTTTAAATAATGATTTACTTAATAATTTGGAAAATATCAATATTTATAAGTCTACTTTTGAAGTCAGGATAGAAAAAGAGAAAATAAAAGAAATTTTTTCTAAGTTCCAAACCAACCGATTGAATAATAATCTTTGGAAAATCGATAACGTTAATAAAAAAATATCTAATGTATTTAATTCTGATCAATTTATTTCTTATTCAAGTTATTCTTCTTGGATACGTAAAGATAAAAATATTGATGCAGTCATTAATCAATATAAGGATTATGAAGATAATATATCAATTATCAAAGATTCTAATTTTAAGAATTCAAAGAATTATCCTAATTATTTTTCTTATCCAAATCCCTTAAGTGAATTTCCAAAAGGAACTATTGCTGGGACTTGCCTGCACAAAATAATAGAAAGATTTGAATTTAGAAACGATAATAATCAAGAATTAATTGATTTAATTATTGAGGAATTGAACTTTCATCAAATCGATACTTCTTTGGCTTTTAAAGTAAAAGATGCGATTTTAAGAATCATAAATATATCTTTAGGAAGAGAATTACAAAATAAGAAACTAGTTGATATTCCAAATGAATACTTAATTAAGGAACTCAAATATGATTTAACCCTATCTTATGAAGGTAGAAATATTAATTCTAATGATATATCAAATTGCTTTTTTTTAGATCAGGAATATGAATTTGGTGAAGAATATGCAAATAAAATAAATGATCTTCAAATTATGAATAAAGGCTTTCATTCAGGATGTATTGATTGTGTTTTCCCTGTAGGAAATAAATTAGAAGATAGTAAATGGTGGGTAATTGATTGGAAAAGTAATTTGATTTCTGGTAGTGATAATAGTGATTGTTTACCAAGAAACTATAACTATGAAAACATGAGAAATGAAATGATTAAACATCATTATCCATTGCAATCTCATCTTTATTTATTAGCATTGCATAGATTATTAAAGTGGCGACTTAAAAATTATCAACCACATAAACATCTAGGAGGATATATTTATTTGTTTTTAAAGGGATTGCCAGATTTTGAATTATTTGAAAAATCTAAGTCTGAAGATATATCTCCAGGTATTTTTATTAGCAAAGCACCTTTAAAAAGAATTAATTATTTAGATAACCTTTTTTAGAATGACTAAAACTACTACAGATATTGAAAAGTTCCAATACGATCATATATTTAATTTAATCTTAGGTATTTTCAAATTTAGTGAAAAAAAATATGGAAATTTCGTAAAAGATGTAATAAGAATTTTATTAGAGTTTGAAAAAAATGGTGAAACTATTATTGATGTTGATAATAGTTTAATAATCTTTGAATTATTAGAAGATGGCTGGCCCAATAAACATATAGATGTTCTAAAAAATATAGGTTTGATTGGTTCCCTTCATTCTCCATTCGTATTAGTAAATAGAAAATTATCCTTATCAAAATGGTCAAAAAAGATAGAAAGAGTTATTAATTCATTTCTAAAAAAAATAGATACCGATAATTTAATGAACTCAATAATTTATAAAGATGATAATAAAATTGATCAAATTAAAAATATATTTAAATATTCAAACTTAGTTTTCCTTCAAGGAGGACCAGGTACGGGTAAAACCACTTTAATAATAAAGTTAATACTAGAACTCCTTCAAATTGATAACTTTTTAAATATTGGTTTGTCTGCTCCAACTGGTAAAGCTACAGCTCGTTTAAAAGAAGCTCTTAATGATAAAAAAAATATTTCCTTTAGCAAATTTCTAGACCAAATAGAATTTCAAACTTTACATAGATGGATTTTAAATTCTCAAAATAAATCTCTTAAGTTGAAATTTAAACTAAAAGAGCTTGATATTTTCATAATTGATGAAATGTCAATGGTTAATATCGATTTGATTGAATCAGTTTTAAATTTGCTAGCAAAGGACTGTAAAATTATTTTAGTTGGAGATAAAAATCAATTGTCTCCAGTAAATAACTGTTCTATATGGAATTATTTGTTTGAATATTCCGATAATAGTTCAATTAAATCTTGTGTAGTAAATTTAGAAAAAACTTATAGAAATATTGGAGATATAGCATTAATTAGTAGTTTAATATTTAATAATGATTTTTCTTTACTTAATCAAAAGATAAAAGAATTAGAAAAAGATAATAATTCAAAAGAAATTACTATTTCAAAGAGTAGAGAAAAAGATATTCCAAAAGATCTATTATTTTCGATTACAAGTCATCTAAAACAGTTAAATATTTCAACTTCAAATTTAAGTAAAAAAAAATATATATTTGATGAGAGTATTGATAATTTATTGCTTAATGAAAAAGATTTAGTAGATAAGATATTTCTGGATTTACAAAGTCACTTGATTTTATGCGAAAAAAATTCCGGAATATGGAGTGTTGAATATTTGAATGAAATTGTTTTTGGTCAAAAAAAACCCTATGACCTTAAAACTCTTAAAGAGGGTGTTCCGATCATGTGTACAAAAAATAATAATGAACTTGGATTGTCAAATGGGGATATCGGAGTACTTATAGGTTTAAAAAATAAAAGAAAATATCTTTTTAGAAAATTTAATGATAATAACGAAGAAATTGTCGCATTAATTGATCCATCTAATTTAGAAAATGTTGTGCCAGCAATAGCCATTACTATTCATAAATCTCAAGGAAGTGAATCTGAAAAAGTAAATATTTTGTGGTCCCAAAATTATAGAAGAAATCAATATGCTGTAAAAGAAAAAAAAGATAATCAAAATATCTTTTGCAGAGATAATTTTGAAAGAAGGTTATTTTATACTGCTGTTACAAGAGCGAAAAAATCTTTAAATATATATTATTTAAATTAAATTTTATTTTTGAGAAATTAGTAATATCTTAACCCCAAGATGTTAGATTAATAATTCGGCTCTGTAAGGCTAATCAACAATTTAAGTCAATTTAGATATTTGTTGAATGCCTAATCAGAAGATTATTAGGCATTTAAAATGGCTTTAAAAAAAGATAGTAACTCTCTTGGTAGTGAGCAGGAAAAGTCTCAGAATGAAGATTCTTCCCTACTAGAGTTCAAGAACTTAGATAACAAAAAAGAAATTGAATCTCAACTATTGGAAGTATCGAAAGGAGATGATAATGAGAATGGATTTCTCGATTTTGGGTTTAATCAATCGATCTTAAACTCGTTAAAAAATAAAGGATATAAAAATCCAACTCCCATCCAAAAAGCTGCAATTCCCGAACTAATGTTAGGCAGGGATTTACTAGGCCAAGCACAAACAGGAACAGGAAAGACTGCAGCTTTCGCATTACCATTAATAGAAAAACTTACAGATAATAAAGAATTAAATGCCAAGGTTTTAGTTATGACTCCTACAAGAGAATTAGCAACTCAAGTGGCAGAATCTTTTAAAAGTTATAGTTCTGAATCTAGTAATTTTAAGACGGTTGCAATATATGGAGGTACCGACTATCGAAATCAAATTTCTGCATTAAAAAGAAAAGTTGACGTAGTAGTTGGGACCCCAGGCCGAATAATGGATCATATAAGGCAGGGGACTTTTAAAATTAAAGATATAAATTGTCTTGTTTTAGATGAGGCAGATGAAATGTTAAATATGGGTTTTCTTGAAGATATTGAATGGATAATAGATCAACTTCCGGAAAATAAGCAGATGGTATTGTTTTCAGCAACAATGCCTAGTGAGATAAGAAATATAGCAAAAAAATATCTAAATGATCCCGCCGAAATATTAATCAAAAGTGTCAAAAAAGAAACTCAATTAATTTCGCAAAAATTTCTATATGTACAAAGGCATCATAAGTTAGATGCTTTAAAAAGAATACTAGAACTTAATAACGAGGGAGTAATTATTTTTGTTAGGACAAAACTACTTACTACTTCAATAGCTGAAGCTTTAGAGAATTCAGGTCATACTGTGGCAGTACTTAATGGAGATATACCTCAAAATCAAAGAGAAAATACTGTAGATAGATTGAAAAAAGGATTTATTAATATCCTTGTTGCAACTGATGTCGCAGCTAGAGGATTAGATGTTGAGAGGATAAAACTTGTTGTTAATTACGATTTTCCTTTTGACAAGGAAACATATACTCATAGAATTGGAAGAACTGGAAGGGCAGGCAGATCAGGAGAAGCAATTTTATTTGTTAATCAAAGAGAAAAACATTTTCTAAGAAACTTAGAAAACTCAACAAGAACCAAGATTGAAGAAATTAATATACCAAGTAATAAAATAATAAATGAAAAAAGGATGGAGAAACTTATAGATAATGTTAATGAGAGTTCTTTAGCTAAAGATGAAAATGAAGAAAATAAAGCTTTGATTATTGATGTACTAGATAATTTAAAAGAAAAATACTCTATGGATGACTCAAATATTGCAATGGCGGCGATTAATTTAGTAATAGGTAATAAATCATTTTTTGTTAATGAAGATGATTCTTGGATTAATAAACAAAATAATACTGATCGAAATAGATCAAATAGAAATAGTAATAATCGTATGAGAAATTCAAATAGAAGAAATAATTATCAAAATGATTCTTTTGAAACCTACAAATTTAACTTTGGTAAATTTGATGGAGTTAGAGTTGCAAATATTATATCCTCAATCTGTAATTCAACTAATATAAATGGTAGATCCATAGGTAAGATACAGATTTTTAATGATTACAGTTTGGTAGATTTACCCAGAGATCTGCATAGAGAAACTAAAAATAAATTAAAAAAAATTAAAGTCAGAAACTAGTGATAGAGAATGAAAGCTAGCAAATATAATTTCTTTATTTTTGTGAATCTGATAATACTATTCAACTCCTTTAATAGTTATTATTTAGCTCAAACGAAACAAAATTCAATCATAAAATTATTTTGTCTTCAGAGTGTCAAAGAGGAGATGATGAAAGCAGAAATGGTATATAGTGAAGAAATTGCGAATGAAACTTGTGATTGTTACTACGAAGAATTTATGCAAACTGCAAGTCATCAAGATGCAAAAACAAAATGTAAATTAGAAACTAAAGAAAATTTAAATCATAATAGAAAAATTTAATTGTTATTTTATGAGGTCTAAGAACAATCAAAATCCAATAATTAGACTTTATTTAAATCTGATTGAAGAAAGAAGGTTACTATTTTTTGCTTTTCTTAGTTCCATAATTAATAAAATATTAGATTTAGCTCCCCCTGTAATAATTGGTCTTGCAGTGGATATCGTTGTTAAGGAACAGAATTCATGGATTGCTGGTTTTGGGATAAAAGAAGTTCCAGCACAATTGATTTTTCTTGCATTTGCTTCAGGAATAGTTTGGTCTGGTGAATCCTCCTTTGAATATTTATATTCGATTTTATGGAGAAATTTGGCTCAGCTATCGCAACATAAATTAAGAATAAAAGCTTATGAGCATATCCAGGAATTAGATATGGATTTTTTTGAAAATGATAATACTGGAAGGCTATTATCTATTTTGAATGATGATATAAATCAACTCGAGAGATTTCTAGACCAAGGGGCTAATCAGATTATTCAGTTATTTATAACTGTCTTAATAATTGGGGGCACTATGATTTTTGTCGCTCCAAAAATCGCTTTATTTGCTTTCTTTCCTATTCCAATTATATTTTTAGGATCAATTAAATTTCAAAGGAAGCTTGCTCCAAAATACAGAGATGTTAGAAATAAAGCTGGACTGTTGGCATCAAGGCTTAATAATAATTTAAGTGGAATTCTAACCATAAAAAGTTTTACTAAAGAAAAATGGGAACTAAATAGATTAAATAAAGAAAGTCTCGATTATCAAAGAAGTAATAAGGCTGCAATAAAATTATCTTCTGCTTTTATCCCTCTTATAAGATTTGCAATTTTATTTGCTTTTATAGCGATTCTATTAATTGGAGGTTTCCAAACTTGGAATAAGACACTTGATGTAGGTACTTATAGTTTTTTAGTGTTTATTACACAAAGACTATTATGGCCTTTAACTACTTTGGGGCATGTTTTAGATGATTTTCAGAGATCTATGGCTTCAATAGATAGAGTAATTGATCTCATAGATACGCCTATAAAAATAAAAGATGGAAAAATAAAAATTGAACCTAAAGATATCAAAGGAGAAATTATTTTTAATAATGTAAATTTTAATTATCCTGGACGAGATTTAACTTTAAAAAACATAAATTTCAAAATTGAAAATAACTCAACATTAGGAATTGTTGGTTTAACAGGTTCTGGGAAAAGTACAATAATAAAACTACTACTTAGAATTTATGATAGTAATAATGGGTCAATAACCTTGGATGGGGTTTCTATTAAAGAAATAAATTTGAGGGATTTAAGAAAGTGTATTTCTTTAGTAAGTCAAGAAACTTATTTATTTCATGGCAGTGTACAAGAAAATATTGCTTATGGCTCAATCAACCCAAGTCTTAAAGATATTATTAAAGCTTCAAAGATTGCGGAAGCTCATAAATTTATTGAACAATTACCAGATGGTTATAAAACTATAGTGGGGGAAAGGGGCCAAAGGCTCTCAGGCGGGCAACGTCAAAGAATTGCCTTGGCGAGAGCTGTTTTAAAGGATGCTCCAATATTAATATTAGATGAAGCTACAGCTTCAGTTGATAATGAAACAGAGGCTTTAATTCAAAAATCGTTATCTAAAATCACAAAAGAAAGAACAACTATAGTAATAGCTCATAGATTAAGCACTATAAAAAATGCGGATAATATTGTAGTTATTGATAAAGGTAAAATAGTTGAAAGCGGAAAACATGAAAAACTATTAGATCAGAACAAAATATATGCTGATTTATGGAATGTTCAAGTAGGAATCTAGTATAGAATTTCTAAACTATATTAAAAAGTTAAATGATTCAATTACATTACTAAACATACCGTCAACTTTATTCCATCTCTCTTCATTTGTTCCCACAGCGAAAGTGTAAAGTGTTCCTCTATCAATTACGACAGTAGCTAATTCGTGTCTGGCCTGTTCATTTAAATTTAATTCATACTCTAAATCATAGAAAATATGATTGGATGCCTCCCTCTTATTGGCATTTATAAGTTTTACCTCTCTACCTGAACCTTCGGGAGCAATGACTTTATCAATTAATGTTTGACCTACTTCACTTGGGCTTCCTAATTGCTCTAATTGAACCTCTTTATTTACATCAGAAATAACTAAACTTAAGGTCTCATTACTATTTATTAAATCATGATAAATAATTTCAGGTCCTCCATCGACTTTTACTCTAGTCCATCCTGTTGGATACAAAAAGGCATATCTTCCATCTGGACTTTGATAAGCTTCTAATCCCGCATTTAGTCCGCCACTACAAGCACTCAGTGTTAAACACAAAAAAATCAAAAATAAATATTTGAAAGGGTTAAATTTAATATTTTTCATTTTGTTTGAAATTACTAACTAAAAACATAATAAGACATTAAAAGCAAACAATTATGGCAATTCAGAATTTTGCGTCTAAATTATCCCTAGAAATAGTTTAATTTTGATTACTTATACCAAACCGCTTTCAAAATTAATTGGTCATTTTGAGAAATTCCCAGGGATTGGTCCAAGAACAGCGCAACGATTAGCCCTGTTTATTTTAAAACAACCTGAAAGTACAATAAGAGATTTTTCAAAGGCTCTGTTAGAAGCACATAGTAATGTTGGTCGTTGCAAAAAATGTTTCAATTTGACTTCAGAAGATGAATGTGAAATTTGTAAAAATACTGAAAGAAATCAAAAACTAATCTGTGTAGTAGCAGAAACTAAAGATTTGCTTGCTTTGGAGCGCGCCAGAGAATTTAAAGGTGTTTACCATGTTATTGGTGGTTTAATATCTCCAATGGATTCTGTTGGCCCCGAACTCTTAGAAATAAGAAGCTTGGTAGAAAGAGTTAGTAAGTCTGAAATAGATGAGATCATATTGGCATTGACCCCAAGTGTTGAGGGAGATACAACAAGTCTTTATATTGGAAAATTGTTAGCCCCTTTTACTAAAGTTACGAGGATTGCATATGGGCTCCCAATGGGCAGTGAACTTGAATATGTGGATGAAGTTACACTTGCAAGGGCGTTAGAAGGAAGAACAAAACTAAATTAGACAATGAGAGACAATAATCTAATCAAGAAAGAAAAAATCTTAAGACTTCCCTCTTGGATTAAATTTCCTATTAGTAAAGCTTCAGAATTCGAAAAAATACAAACACTCATCAAAAAATCAAATATTCATACTATTTGTGAAGAAGCAAGATGTCCAAATAGAGCAGAATGTTATGCCTCAGGAACAGCCACTTTCTTACTGGGTGGATCGATATGTTCTCGTTCATGTGCTTTTTGTCAGGTAAATAAAGGTAGACCTAGTTCTATCAATATTGATGAATGTACTCAAGTCGCTGAAGCAGTGAAAGTACTAAATTTGAAATATGTTGTTTTGACATCTGTAGCTAGAGACGATCTCCCTGATCATGGTGCAAATTTATTTATATCTACAATTGATGAGATTAGAAAAATTGATTCAACAATTAAAATAGAGGTTTTAACTCCTGATTTATGGGGTGGGGGCAAAAATTTTGATGAAACTAATAACCTTCAGACTGAGAGATTGAAGATGATTTTAGAAAAAGATCCAATATGCTTTAATCATAATCTTGAAACTGTTGAAAGACTGCAAAAAGAAGTTAGGAGGGGTGCAAATTACAAAAAATCCCTTAGTTTACTAAAAAAGTCAAAGGATATTGCTCCTCATATTCAAACTAAATCAGGCATTATGTTAGGTCTTGGGGAAACATTGGATGAAATAAAAAATACAATTTATGATCTTAAAAAAATAGATTGTGATCAAATTACAATTGGCCAATATTTAAGGCCCTCATTCAATCATTTGGCAGTTAAGAAATATTGGGATCCATCAGAGTTTGAATATTTATATCGCTTCTCTAAGGAATTAGGATTCAAAAAAGTATCTTCTGGCCCTTTAGTTAGAAGTAGTTATCACGCGGGTTAACTTTCTTCAATTAAAGAGAGTTTCTTTTCAAGTCTTTTCAATATGGAAATACATTCCCCGTTCATAAGTGTACCTGCACCTCCCCAAACCAATCTTAATAAAAGATCTACTGGGCTAGAACCAACTTCTTTTACAATTTTGAATCCTATTAACTTGAAATATCTTACAAGTTTTTTACTATATCCTTCACTATCAAAAATAGCTAAAAGTCTTGCTTTGTTGCTTGATTTTTTTTCAATTGCCCAAGCCATAGTTGTTGCCCATATTAATTCCGAAACAAAAGCAGGAGCTTTACTAAGGATTCTTAATGTATCAAGCTGAATACCTTGTTTATTTAAATAAGTCCAACCTTTCATTTCGGCCCAAATCTTAATTATGTTATCTTTCTGTTCTGCTATAACGATTCTAAAGAAACATAATCCGAGAGTTTCTCTAACTTGAATTTTAATTAATAATCCAATGGTACCTGCTAATTTTTCTAATTCTTCAACTTTCATGATTTTGAAAATTAGTCCTTATAGATTTTATGATTTTCCACTTTTAATCTATCGATCTGTTTTTGTCTTTCTTCAAACCTTTTCCTATCATCATCACTGAATTGATCTATGCAGAAATGACATTGGATACCCTTTCTATATTCTTTTCTTTCTTGATCTTGAATTGAAACTGGCATTCCACATGCATGACAAATCGAGTAGGAGCCTTTTTCTAATTCTTGATCTAAAGCAACTCTTTTATCAAAAACATAACATTCACCTTCAAATAAGTTTTTTTCTTTTGGTATATCGTCAAGGTATTGAAGGATACCCCCTTGTAGGTGATAAATATTTTTATAACCTTTCTTTTTCAGCAAACTAGTAGCTTTTTCACATCTTATTCCTCCGGTACAAAACATTGCTATATTTGTAGACTCTTTATTTTCTAAATGGGTATCTAAATGATCATCTACCCACTTGGGGAATTCGCTAAAGTTTCTTGTATTTGGGTTTATAGAGTTCTGAAATGTACCTATAGAAACCTCATAATGATTTCTAGTATCAATGACTATTGTATTTTGATTTTTAATTAACTTATTCCAATCAGCTGAGTCAATATAGGTCCCATTATTTTCTGAAGGGTTTATTTCAGGGACACCCATGGTAACTATTTCTTTCTTGATTTTTATTTTTAATTTTTTGAAGACTTTCTTTTTTGAAAAGTTTACTTTAATATTCAAATTTCTATTATCTGCATATTTATTAAGTAAATTGATAACAATATCAATTACATTTTTCTCAGCACAAATAGTTCCATTAATGCCCTCACTTGCAAAAATTAATAAACCTGAAAGATCGTTTTCATTTTCGATTTCTAATAATTTATTTTTTAGATCAAGAATTAAGTTTTCTTGAAATGGGAAGAAAGAGTAAAGAGAAACTATTTTATAATTTTTGCCTTTCATAAAGAAGATAATGTTTTTTCACAAGTTTCAAAATCTTTGTTAAATGATACTCCAACCTCTTTAAGAAGTTTTCTGTCTGATTGAAAAGATGGATTTGAAGTTGTGAGTAACTCATCTCCATAAAAAATTGAATTTGCCCCACATTGAAAACATAAAATTTGGGCTTCTTTTGAAAGCTTTTCTCGCCCTGCACTTAATCTTATTTTACTTTTAGGCATAAGAATTCTTGCTGTAGCTATCATCCTTATCATTTCAATAGAATCAATTTCTTGATTATCTTCTAAACCAGTACCTTCAATAGCTACTAATGAATTTATAGGAACACTTTCAGGGTGTGGATTCATGTTTGAAAGCACTTCCAAAAGAGATGCTCTATCGCCATTAGTTTCACCCAAACCTATTATTCCTCCACAACAAACATTTATTCCTGCATTTCTTACTCTTTTGATAGTATCTAGTCTGTCTTGATAAGTTCTAGTCGTAATAATATTTTTATAATGCTCAGGACTAGTATCAAGATTGTGGTTATACGCGGTCAAACCTGCATCAGCCAGTCTGGAAGCTTGTTCTTCTGTAAGCATCCCAGCAGTAACGCATGCTTCCATCCCTAAATCTCTTACACCGCTAACCATCTCTAACATTGCATTAAAAGATTTCCCATCTCTAATTTCTCTCCACGCCCAACCCATACAAAACCTATCTGCACCCTCATTTTTTGCTATTTGAGCTCTTGCTAAAACCTCTTCAACTTGAAATTGTGGATGACTTTTGATTTCGCTAGCACTATAAATTGATTGGCTACAATACGAACAATTTTCCTCACATCCACCAGTTTTTACGCTGAACAATGATGCTAATTGAATGTCGTATTTGTTAAATTTCCTGTGAACGGTTTGTGATTCCCACATTAAATCAATAAGAGGCATATTAAGTATTTCCAATATCTCCTCTTTATTCCAATCGAACCTAATTTCTTTTAATAACTGATTATTCGAATTAGCCATTTTTATTAGGAAATATATTGAGAATCTTCAAAAGATTCATTTGGTAATGATTCTATACCGCCGAAACGTCTATTTCTTGATTGGTAATCAATTATTGCTTTAAGAAATTCATGCTCATTGAACTCTGGCCAAAGTACGTCAGATATATAAATTTCTGAATATGCTAATTGCCATAATAAAAAATTACTTATCCTTTTTTCACCACTAGTTCTTATTAGTAATTCTGGATCCTTAATCCCTCCAGTTAATAGCTCTGAATTAAATAATTCTTCATTAATTTCACTTGGTTTTATTTCCCCAGCAGAAGATTTTAATGCTAGTTCTTTTGCAACTTTTACTATTTCTTGTCTACCTCCGTAATTAACACAAACATTGAATAAAAATTTATTGTTGTTTTTAGTAAGTGATTCTGAACTAGAGATTATTTCTTTTAAATTTTTTGGGAAAGGAGTTAAATCTCCAATAAATTTTATTTTTGTTGATTCTTCATGTATCTCTTTAATTTCGTTTTTTAAAACTTCGCTAAAAAGATTTATAAGAAAATCAACTTCTTTTGTTGGTCTTGTCCAATTCTCAGTTGAAAAAGCATAAACAGTAATTACTTTACAACCTAAATTTTTTGCAGCTTTGAGAATTTTTTTTAATACACTAACGCCCTGTTTATGTCCAAATGATCGGGGTAAACCTTTTCTAGTCGCCCATCTCCCATTGCCGTCCATAATTATTGCTACATGTTTGGGCAATTTTTGCTTATCTATTTTCATTAATAAGGCACTAATTTTATCGTCTATTACTTTTTCTAAACTCATTAGTTAATCCTTTTTGTTAATAAAAATTTCTGATTTTTCTGACTCTTTTTTATTAATATCACTGATGATATTATCACCCGAGTCTGTCTTTTGGGATAAGACATTTTTACTTAAAGATGCTTTATTTGCTCCCATAGAGTTTTGATTACCAATCAATTTTGCAAGAAGTTCTTGTAACCTGCTGCTGGTTATTGGCCTTTCGAGTTTGCCTTGGTTTGCTAATGATAACGTACCTGTTTCTTCAGAAACAACAATACAAATACATCTGTCAAATCTTTCTGTAATTCCTAATGCTGCTAAATGTCTTGTGCCATATCTACTTATTCCTTGTCTTGAGAGAGGAAGTATTACGCCAGCAGAAATTATTTTATTTCCTTTCACAAGAACTGCTCCATCATGTAAAGGCGTATCTGTTGCAAAAAGATTTATTAAAAGGTCAGTTGATAATTGTGCCTCAATATTGGTACCTGAATATAAAAAATCTTCAGGTCTTAAATCACTCCCCAAATCTACAACGATTAAAGCACCTCTTCTATTTTGAGAGAGTTTACCTGCAGTATCAACTAACTGAGTAATGGTAGTTGAAGTTGCTCTAAATTCCTTTGGTGGATTCCCAAGTAATACAGCTAGCCTCCCAGTGCCTAGTAATTCCATTAATCTTCTTAACTCTCCTTGCCAAAGGATCGCTAATGAGAGAGAGCAAGCGAGGACTACAGCATCAATTAATTTTGATGTTAGTGGTAAGTATGCATATCTTTGAATAAACCATGCGGATGATACTAAAAACAAATATCCTCTTAGAAGCCATAATGTCCGTTGTTCTTTTACTCTAGAGAATAATAATAGTCCGAAACCAACAGCAAATAAGACATCTAATAAAAGCTTTAAATTTATAATCCCCCAGAAATTCACACTAAAAACAAAATTAATTTAAATGTACCTAATTTTGTTTGATAAAGCGATCAGGTAATACGTCATATTTTAAAAGATCCAATGGGCTTTCTCTTTTTTGAATAATTTCTGCCTCTCCATCTTTAACTAAGAGAGCAGCAGGTCTTGGAATTCTGTTGTAGTTAGAACTCATTGAATTATTATATGCACCAGTACCAAAAACACATATAAGATCTCCCGTTTTACATTCTGCTAGTTCAATTTCTTTAAACAATACATCTCCCGATTCGCAGTGCTTACCAGCAATAGTATATTTATTTTTGGAATTAATATTAAATGGATTACTTACTAAACATGCAGAATAATTTGATTGATATGTTATTGGTCTTGGATTATCACTCATACCACCATCAACAGATAAATATGTTCTGATACCAGGAATTTCTTTAAAAGCCCCAATTTTGTAAATGGTTATACCTGCTGTAGATACAATAGATCTACCAGGTTCGCACATTAATGTGGGAAAATCTAAGTTGTTTTTTTTACAAGCTTCAACAACGGAAGAAGAAATTGTTTTTACCCATTCATCAATTGAAGGGGGATCATCACTTTCTGTATACCTGATACCTAAACCCCCGCCAACATTTAGTTCCTCAATATTATGACCAAATTTTTTGGCGTCTAAGATAACCTTTACCATTATTTCTCCCAGATCCTTATGAGGGTCTAGTTCAAAAATCTGTGAACCAATATGAGCATGTAAACCTTTTAATTTTAGGTGCTTTGTATTGCTGATTCTGTTAAATAGAGTATTTAAATATTCTATTCCGAAACCAAATTTGCTATCAAATGATCCAGTTCTAATATATTCATGTGTATGGCATTCTATCCCAGGAGTAAAGCGAATCATTATTTCTAAATCATGATTAAATGAATTTGAGATCTCATCTAATCTTTCTAAGTCGTAATCATTATCTACAATAACTTTAATATTATTTCTAACTGCGAATTCTAATTCTTTGTCTGATTTGTTGTTACCATGAAAAACAATTTTTTCATTTGGAACCCCACCTTTAATAGCAGTTAATAGTTCTCCTTCTGAAACAGCATCAAGTCCTAAACCTTCCGAGGAAACAAGACTACTCATGAAAATGGAACTATTTGCCTTAGAAGCATATATGGGCAAGGATTTTCCTGGGTAATATTTTTCTAATGCTTTTTTGTACGCTTTACAAGAATTTCTTAAAGTGATTTCATCTAAGATATAAAGAGGAGAATCATATTTTTTAACTAGTTCTTCAATAGAACATCCACCAACTGACAATTTCCCATCTCCTTCAATGGATGTGGTAATGGGCATGATATTTCTGTTAGGACTTTCCAAGTCAATTTTTTGTTTTAAAAAAGATTGTTTTTCTTCCATGGGAGAACTTTAAATAAAGCTTTGCCAAAACTGTCATATTTTATAATGACTTTAGATTTGAACTTTCTAGATATAAATACATAATAAATGATATCTATTAAACAAATAAATAAGAAAGATATTGATTTATGTTATGAATTAGATTCAAATACGATTTCTCTATGGAGTAAAGAACAATGGGCTAACGAATTCAAAAAAGATGGTACAAAAATCTTTGGGTTATTAATTAAAAATTTAGTCATTGGTATATGTGTTTTTCAAGTTGTTCTTGATGAAGCTCAAATAAATTATTTTGTTGTAAATAAGAAATTTAGAAAAAAGGGATTTGGATCTTATCTTATGAGCTATTTAATAAAAAAATGTGAAAAATTAAATTTAAAGAAATTACTATTAGAGGTTTCTCAGAGCAATGTTACTGCTGAAAGATTTTATAGTCGCTTTGATTTTTCTACTGTAGGAATAAGAAAAAATTATTATAAAGATGGTTCACATGCTCTTTTAAAAGAAAAAAAATTAACAACAAAATAATGTAAAAATTTAAATGTTCGGATAACCAGAATCCTTGAAATTACTATAATTTCTTGCTATATCACTAAAAAAGTTCAATTTAATTTGATAAATTATACTTTTGGGTATTCACAAAAGCTCATTCTGAACACAAAATTGACATATTACTGGTAGGTTATTAGTAGGAATTTAATCTTCTAATGTTTGAAAGATTTACAGAAAAAGCTATAAAAGTCATTATGCTTGCTCAAGAGGAAGCTAGAAGACTTGGTCATAATTTTGTTGGAACTGAACAAATTCTTTTGGGGTTAATTGGAGAAGGAACTGGGGTCGCAGCGAAAGTACTTAAATCACTTGGAGTTAATTTAAAAGATTCAAGGATAGAGGTGGAAAAGATAATAGGTAGAGGTTCAGGTTTTGTAGCTGTAGAAATACCTTTTACTCCTAGGGCTAAAAGAGTTTTAGAACTATCTTTAGAAGAGGCTCGTCAACTTGGCCACAATTACATTGGTACAGAACATTTATTGTTAGGTTTAATAAGAGAAGGTGAAGGTGTTGCTGCAAGAGTTCTTGAAAATCTTAATATTGACCTTACAAAAGTTAGAACTCAAGTTATAAGGATGCTTGGTGAAACCGCCGAAGTTGGCACAGGGGCAAGTACAACTAAGGGCAACTTAAAAACTGCTACTCTTGATGAATTCGGAACAAATTTAACAAAATTAGCAAGTGAATCAAAATTAGATCCAGTCGTTGGACGCCATTCAGAAATAGATCGTGTAGTTCAAATACTAGGTAGGAGGACAAAAAATAATCCTGTTCTTATTGGGGAGCCAGGTGTAGGTAAAACAGCTATCGCAGAAGGTTTAGCTCAAAGAATACAAACTGGGGATATTCCAGACATACTTGAAGATAAAAGAGTTTTGACTCTTGATATAGGTCTTTTGGTAGCAGGAACAAAATATAGAGGTGAATTTGAAGAAAGGTTAAAAAAAATAATGGAAGAAATTAAATCAGCAGGTAACGTCATTCTTGTCATAGATGAAGTGCATACTTTAATTGGTGCTGGAGCTGCTGAAGGAGCTATAGATGCAGCAAATATACTTAAGCCAGCATTAGCTAGAGGGGAACTTCAATGTATTGGAGCAACAACTCTAGATGAATATAGAAAACATATTGAAAGAGATGCTGCTCTAGAAAGAAGATTCCAGCCTGTAATGGTAGGTGAGCCATCTATAGAAGATACAATCGAAATTTTAAAAGGTCTTAGAGAGCGTTACGAACAACATCATCGTCTAAAAATTACTGATGATGCGCTAGAGGCCGCCGCTCATTTAGGGGATCGTTATATATCTGACAGATTTTTACCTGATAAGGCTATTGACCTCATCGACGAGGCTGGAAGTAGAGTACGTTTAATAAACTCTAAACTTCCGCCTGAAGCAAAACAAATAGATAGAGAACTAAGACAAGTCCAAAAACAGAAGGAAGAATCTGTAAGAGACCAAAATTTTGATCAAGCTGGCCAATTACGCGAAAAAGAGATGGAATTGTCTGCAAAAATTAAAGAGGTATTGGATAATAAAAAAGAATCTACAACTGGAGATCAATCTGATGCTGATAATTCTGTAAAAAGTGATTCAAAACTTTTACAAAGTCCCCTTGTTAGTGAAGAGGATGTAGCTCATATTGTGGCTTCATGGACAGGTGTTCCTGTTCAAAAATTAACAGAAACTGAATCAGTCAAGCTTCTTAATATGGAGGAAACACTTCACCAAAGGCTAATTGGACAAGATGAAGCTGTAAAGGCTGTCTCAAGAGCTATAAGAAGAGCAAGAGTTGGATTAAAAAATCCTAATAGACCCATAGCAAGTTTTATCTTTTCTGGACCTACCGGTGTTGGTAAAACTGAATTGACTAAATCATTAGCTTCATATTTCTTCGGTAGTGAAGAAGCAATGATCAGATTAGATATGTCAGAATTTATGGAAAGACATACAGTTAGTAAACTTATAGGCTCGCCTCCTGGTTATGTTGGTTTTAATGAAGGTGGTCAGCTTACTGAAGCTGTTAGAAGACGTCCTTATACCGTCGTTTTATTTGATGAAGTTGAAAAGGCGCATCCAGATGTTTTCAACTTATTATTGCAACTACTTGAAGACGGAAGATTAACTGACTCCAAAGGTAGAACTGTAGATTTTAAAAATACATTGTTAATAATGACCTCTAATATCGGTTCAAAAGTAATCGAGAAAGGTGGTGGCGGACTAGGATTCGAATTCTCAGGTGATTCAGTTGAAGATAGCCAATATAATAGAATTAAATCACTAGTTAATGAAGAACTTAAGCAATACTTTAGGCCTGAATTTTTAAATAGACTTGATGAAATAATTGTATTCAGACAATTAACTAAAAATGAAGTTAAAGAAATTGCTGAAATAATGTTGCAAGAAGTTTTTGTCCGACTACAAGATAAAGGTATTAAATTAAATGTCACCGATGCTTTCAAAGAAAGACTTGTTGAAGAAGGTTACAATCCTTCATACGGAGCGAGACCTTTGAGAAGGGCAGTTATGCGTTTACTAGAAGATAGTTTGGCTGAAGAAGTTCTTTCTGGGAGAATAAAAGATGGAGATAATGCTTTAGTTGATATAGATGATAATAAAAAAGTTACAATAAATATTTCTTCTGAAGAATCTTCTCAAGAGTTAGCAGGTGCTAACTTCTAATCATTCAAAGTAAATATGCAGTCAATCTCTCCAGAAACTATATATAGGGGAAATTATGCTTGGGAAGAATCTTTACCTCAAATTACTAAATTAACTAAAAGTCCATTAATTCTAGGTAGAGGGATTCAAACGAATAATTTGAGAAATAATATTTTTAATGATTTAAAAAATCAAAAACTTAATGTTAATTCTGCTAATTTACAATTTGATTGTTGTTACGAAGATATTTCAAGAGTTAAGAATATTATTTCAAATAATAATAATGATTGTGTTATCGCAGCTGGAGGTGGCAAAGTTCTAGACTCTGGAAAATATATAGCCGAGTCTCTTAATATCCCTTGTATTACAGTTCCCCTTAGCGCCTCTACATGTGCTGGTTGGACAGCCTTATCGAATATTTATACAAAGGATGGTCAATTTATAAAAGATGTTGCATTAGGATCTTGTCCGAAAATACTAGTTTTTGATCATAAATTTATTCAAACAGCTCCATCAAGAACACTTGCAAGTGGCATAGCAGATGCCTTGGCAAAATGGTACGAATCCTCAATAACAAGTTCAAAAATAGATGACGGTCTTGTTCAACAAGCAATTCAGATATCAAGAGTTTTAAGAGATCAACTATTAATAGATGGAGGAAAAGCATTTAAGGGTCAATTTGAAAATAATCCATCTTGGCAAAATACTGTAGAAGCATGTGGACTTACAGCAGGATTAGTTGGCGGTATTGGTGGAGAAAAATGTAGGACTGCAGCAGCACATGCTATTCATAATGCAATTACTCAGATAATCACCCCTAATAAATTCTTACATGGTGAGATTGTTGGGGTTGGATTATTATTGCAATTAAGACTAGAAGAAATGAAAAATAATAATAAATTAGCTGATCAATCAATTAAACAATTATTTGTACTTATGAAAGAATTGAATTTGCCAACTACTATCGGACAACTTGGAATAAATGTTTTTGAAAATAATAATTTAGAGAAAATTGCTGATTTTACTTGTCGAGATAAATCTGAGATTCACTTTTTGCCTTTTGAAATTAATAAACGGGACATAATAGAGGTTATTTCAAATTTTGAACAACAAAAAATTAAAACATAAATATTTTTTGACTAAAAACAATTTTGAACAATTAAGTGATTTAAATGCAGAATTTTTCGAAAGTGCCAAATTGTCACTATTAGATCCTTTAGGTCTTTATTTGGCAAATGATGTTAAGTGGATAAAACTCAACCAAAATTGGAACTCCTTAAAATTCCCAGTAGTTATGGGAGGAAAAGGTCAACCTATACTTCTTCTACATGGCTTTGATAGTAGTTTTTTAGAATTCAGAAGAATATATAAATCACTAAAAAGAAATTTTCAAGTTATCGTTCCTGATCTTCTGGGTTTTGGTTTTAGTCCCAGGTGCGCAACAAATGAATACAATTCCTCGAAAATAATTTCGCATTTAATTGATCTCCTTAAGACCTTAAAAATAACAAAGAATCTAAAAATTATAGGTGCCTCTATGGGAGGCTCAACAGCTTTAAAACTTGCTTATGAAATTCCTGATTCTATTGATAAAATTATCCTTTTGTCCCCCGCCGGATTGTTTGGAGAACCTAAGAGTATCCCTTTTCCTCTTAACCAAATTGGCGCCTCATTTCTTGGATTGCCTCAGGTTAGAAAAAGTCTTTGTAGGCAAGCATTTGCTTTTCCAGATGAATGCGTTGGTAAGATGGAAGAGCAAATTGCTTCAATTCATTTAGGTTGTAAAGGATGGAGGAATTCACTTGCATCATTTGCAAAAAGTGGTGGGTTTGCAGGAACTCAAAAATATATCCAAAATATCCCAATTAAAACATTATGTGGAGAAAATGATCGAATTCTTGGAAAAAAAGAGCTTAAAAAAATAGGAAATATTGAAAAATTAAATTTTGTAGGGTTACAAAATTGTGGTCATCTTCCGCATATAGATCTTCCATCATTATCTAGTAAAATTATCCAAGATTATTTTTTGGAATAAAAGATTTCTTAATTAATTTAGATACTTGAGAATTATAAAAATATAATACAAAACAGATGGAGTAAAGATGTAACTGTCAATTCTGTCAAGAATTCCTCCATGTCCCGGTAAAAAAGTTCCGGAATCTTTTATTTTTGCATCTCTCTTCATCATAGATTCAATTAAATCTCCAACTAATGCCATAAGAGAAATTGAAATTCCATAAATTATTCCAACAATTAATGGATTTTCCCAATTCATTAAAAATGCGAAAAATATTGCTAGTAAAATTGAACAGGATATTCCTCCAATTAAACCTTCTATAGTTTTGCTCGGAGATATTGGAGATAGAGATGTTTTACCAAATGACTTCCCAATGAAATAAGAACCAATATCACTAGCTACAATTAAAAAACAAGAAGTTAAAGTTAAATGAAGACCTGTAGTATTTGATAAGTTCTCAAACGACATAAAACCCTGATTTGAACTTATTATCACTGAATCTAATCCCCTTAACTTAATCCAGTAACTAGGTAAAAAACCTAAATAGAATAATCCAAAAATAGATGCTGCAATATCTGAAATTGTCCCAGGTTTTGGTTGCAAAAGTAACCAAGTACATATCCCAACTGAACAGATTGGCAAAATTGAATTTGAAATTTCTCCTTCAAGCACACCAATAGTCTCAAGATAAGTAGAAACTATAATAATAAAGGATGAAAATAATGTGGTTTTTGTAGCTGGTCTTATTCCTTTAAATTCTGCCATTCTAAAAAATTCTAATAATGCTAGATATGTAAGCAAAGCAGTTGCCAATGTAAAAAACCATCCCCCCAACAAAACAACAATTAAACCAAAAATTCCTATAAGTAATCCGCTTCTTAATCTCATATGAAATTGCTATGTTTCTAAGACTCTTATATTAAAATTTACCAGATCCTTGTTGCATAAACTTTGATTATTTATCCAATTAAACCTATCTATATCAATTTTTTCGCCAGGAACTAGTAGAGGTATCCCAGGAGGATAAGGGCAAATAATATCTCCAGATATTTTATTTAATGATTGTGAGAAAGGAATACTCCGAGTCTTACTTCTCCAAGCAATTCCAATTTCGATTTCGGGTGCTTGAACTAATTTAAAGGGCGATTTGAGCACTTCTAAACTTTTTGATTTTTTGGAATTTAATAGTAATTTTTTCCATAACTTTTCAAATAAATTAAGAAAATCTTTTTGATTTCCAAATCCTAAGCAAAAAGTGAGAGTCATCATTTCTGGTAATTCGGCAATAAGTCCATTTCTATAAAAAAAATTATCAGCAGTAAAACCATCAATCCCAGCCTTAGAGGTATTTACTACAATTTTTAAGGGGTCTTGAGTTTCTATGAGAGGAATATTTTTTTGAATTAATTTTTTATAAATACTTTTTGCCTCTAAAATTCTTTTTTGATATTTTGATAAACTTTTTTTGTTAAGCCAGTCCCTAATAGACTCTTCACAAGAAGAAAGTAATAAGGAACTTGGACTGGTAGTTTGCAGCAAATTAATACTTTTGATTAAATTACCTTCATTTATTAGATTCCCTTTGTACCAAAGTACCGCCGTTTGAGTTAATCCATTGAGCGACTTATGCAATGAATTAACCACTAAATCAGCGTTTGATGATAAGGCCGGTTTTGGTAAATTAAGGTTTTCACAAAAAAGGAAATATGAACCATGGGCTTCATCAACTAAAACAGGTAAATTTTTTTGATGACAACAATCTATTAAAGGCTCTAAATCTCCGGCATAACCATGATAAGAGGGATTTACAAGAATAACCCCTGCAATTTTATTCTCATCAAAATTTAATTTTTTAAATACATTTTCCAACCAAATTTTTGTAATTGGTTTGTAATGACCCGTTATGGTTGAAAATTCTAAGTCAAAAAATATTGGATTTATATTCTGCATCGCACAGATTTTTATAACACTTATATGAACATTTCTAGGCATCAGGATATTTTCGCCTGGATTTGCCATTGCAATTACTGCTGATTGTATTAATCCGGAAGCTCCATTAACTCCAAAAAAACATCCTTTAGCCCCAAATTTGTCGGAGAATTCTCTTTGAGATTTAGCAATTAATCCGCTTTGGGATAGTGGGGAGCCTATTTCTGGTAGTTCGGGCAAGTCCCAATACCCAGGTGGATTTTTTAACAACTTCACTAATTTCTTTGGTAAAGCTGCCCCTCTGTTATGAGCGGGAAAGAATAAAGACTTTAAAAACTTTTTAGTTAGAAAAGATGAAATGCTCATAAAGTATTATTGACATATATAGAATGGACTACATGGTAATCTTTTTTGATATTTTTTAACTTTAATGAAAAGATCTTATTCGAAATATTCAGCAAAAGATGACTTACTTTGGTTGATTTTGAGACCATGGATTTTTATCCCAAGAGTTTTATATATCCTTTTAACTTTTATTTTTCTTTTTTTAAGAATACTTTTTCAAGGTAACAGTAAAAATAAAAATGTACAAAAAAATCTCTCGAAATATCTTTTTGATGTAATAACAGATTTAGGACCTTGTTTTATCAAATTAGGCCAAGCACTCTCAACTAGACCAGATCTTGTTAGACAAGATTGGCTTACAGAACTTACAAAATTACAAGATAATCTCCCAGCATTTGATCACAAAATTGCTTTAAAAATTATTGAAGAGGAACTTGGATCCCCTGCTAATGAATTATTTGAAGAGTTTCCAGATAGTCCTATTGCTTCAGCAAGCTTAGGTCAAGTTTATAAAGCAAAATTAAATAATTCTTATCTAGCTGTGAAAGTACAGCGGCCAAATTTATACTTTCTCATAAGAAGGGATGTTGTAATCTTAAGGTTTTTAGGAACTTTTTTATCCCCACTTTTACCTTTAAATATAGGTGTTGGAATTGGAGAAATAATAGATGAATTCGGTAAGGCACTTTTTGATGAAATTGACTATCAAAAAGAGGCCGAAAATGCTTTGAGGTTTGCAAATTTATTCAAAGAAAACCCAAATATTTTTATTCCTAAATTAGAAAAACAGTTTTCATCCAAAAGGGTAATCACAACTTCTTGGATTGATGGAGTTAAGTTAAGAGATCGAGCTTTACTAGAGGAAAATAACTTAATACCTGCTTCGTTTATAAAAACATGTGTCATCAGTGGACTGCAGCAATTATTTGAATTTGGATATTTTCATGCAGACCCACATCCAGGAAATATGTTTGCTCTCAAAGGAGGAAATGCAGATTGTGGGAATTTAGCTTATGTTGATTTCGGAATGATGGATACTATTACAAATTCAGATAGACTTACTCTTATTAAGGCAATTGTTCACATAATAAACGAAGAATATTATCTTCTCGCAGAAGATTTCCAGAAATTAGGTTTTTTAACCAAAGAACAAGATCTTCAAAAACTTGTTGAACCATTAAAAGAAGTTCTAGGAGGATCTTTTGGCGCTGAGGTTGGTAATTTTAATCTTAAAAATGTAACTGATAAATTCTCAAAACTAATGTATTCCTATCCTTTCAGAGTTCCCAGTAGGTTTGCCTTAATAATAAGAGCCGTTGTTAGTCAAGAAGGTTTAGCACTAAGGTTAGATCCTGAATTTAAAATTTTAAAAATAGCTTATCCATATATTGCTAAAAAACTACTTACCGATAATTCTGAAGAGATTTTAGAAATACTTTTAGAAGTCGTTTTTGATAAAAAAGGTCAAATCCAAATAGAAAAAGTTGAAAGTTTACTAAACATTTTATTTAGAGATTCAGAGAATATTAATTCAGATCTCATACCAGTTGCTAACGCTGGATTGAAATTATTTGTTAGTAAAAAAGGATCCGAAGTTAGGAAGAATCTTCTTTTAAGTCTAATAAAAGATGACAAAATAGAAT
>NZ_JAKVCI010000018.1:0-35322 GCF_022447305.1 Prochlorococcus sp. ALOHA_ZT_50
TAGAAAAACTGCCAAAAGGGATTTCTGATATGATTTTTCCGTATCTATTACTTGCACTTTCAGACTATAAGACTTCGCAAATAAATAAAATGAATGGAATAGGATTAGACAATCTATTAAGCCTTTGGTTTGATAAGTACTTATTAAATAAAAATGGTTACTTCGAGCTAATTAAAAAATAATATTTAAAATTAGCTATTAATATCAAATTTGATTGCTATAAAAATTTATTACGTTTAGAAATTTTTTAAGTGATTCTTTCCGAATTGGCACATCAATAGTCTTGCTATAAATATATTAAATGGTTTGATGATGAATTCTTTAAATTTCTTTTTAGCAAATATGTGTATTGTCGTTTTGATATTGCTAATCAGGAGAGATATAAAATTAAGAAAAGCAAGATAAATGAAATTTAATTCAAAAACCCTAAGCTTGATATTAAATCTGTTATTTTGCTTGTTTATTTTTATTATTTAATTTTTTAGTCTTTATTCATTAATTTTTAAAAAATTCAAAAATTAATATTCAAATTTGGTTGACTTTTGTTGTTAATGCGATGATAATGGCAAAAATAAATTTTTAATTGTGAATCCTCTTACAGATACTTTTGATTATTTTGTTGATGATCTACTTTCATCAGATGTTAATTTGTTAAAAGGGGAACTTGATTTTCTTCTTATGCAACATTTATTTAATTCTATAGATTTGAAGCGTATTAATAAAACTGAAATTGAAGATAACGAATCATTAGCTGCTTAATTTTTTATGAAATTTTTTTATGAAAAGTTTTGGGTTCCAGTTTTTGGTTATATTTTATCAAAATTTGTTTTTTTAATAGAAGGTAAAAAGCAAGATTCTAAAAATAAAAAAAAATAGATTAATTACTTTTTGTCTTTATAAAGTATTTTTAATTACATAATTTAAGTCAATATATTTTGATAACAACAAAAGTTGTGCTTTAAATTTACGAATATATGCATGGTTGAAATATACATAATTGCTTTTTAGCAAATTAAAATGAACAAAAATAATATGTTGAAGCCATATACAGTGCATTACCGTGATTTTCAAAATATAAGATTAGAAAATTGTTTTTATGCTTTTGACGCTTACGAGGCTAGAACACTAGCAATGGAATTTAATAAGTATATTAATGAGCATCCAAACAGTATAGACCTTATAAGATGCGAAAAATGAATAAAGTTTTTTTAAATTTAAAATAATAATCTATTTAAACACTCAAGAATTTATCAATAACTGCTTGACTCAACTCACTAGTATTTCCGCTAGCAACAATACCTCCGCGTTGCATCGCATAATATCTATTGGCTTGTCTTACAAAATGCAAATGTTGTTCAACTAATAAAACACCAATTCCTGTATCTCTAATTATCTGGTTAATTGCATTTTCAATGTCTAAAACTATATTTGGCTGAATACCTTCCGTTGGTTCGTCAAGTAATAGAAGTTGAGGTTTGCCTAGCAATGCTCTTGCAATAGCTAATTGCTGTTGTTGTCCTCCACTAAGATCTCCTCCTTTCCTTTGAAGAAAATCTTTTAGGATTGGGAAGAGATCATAAATAAATGGATCTATTTTCTTGTTCTTAGATAATCCACCTGGTAGAGACTCCATTCCTAACATAAGATTCTCTTCAACTGATAGATATGGAATAATTTCTCTCCCTTGAGGAACGTAAGCCATTCCTTTCCTAGCCCTCTGATGAGGTGCTTTTCTATTGATATTTTCACCAATCAAATAAATATCGCCTTTTTTTTGTTTTAACAAACCAATTAGTGATTTCAATAAAGTTGTTTTGCCAACTCCATTTCTTCCAATCAAACAAACCATTTCTCCTGATTTAACATTTAAATCTACATCTCTAAGAATATGACTCTCGCCATAATAAGTATTTAACGATTTTATTTCGAGTAAATTTTCCATAACTAGTCCTCAGGTCTTCCTAAATAAACATCAATAACTTTTTTGTCTTTTTGTATGGTTTCCATCGTTCCCTCACATAATACTGTGCCCTGATTTAATACTGAAACATTACTATCAAGTCTTCTTATAAATTCCATATCGTGATCTATTACCACTACTGTATTTTCTCCTGATAAAGATTTTAATAAATCAGCTGTAAGATCAGTTTCTTCATCAGTTAAACCAGCAACAGGTTCATCTACTAACATTAAATCTGGCTTCTGTCCTACTAACATGGCTATCTCGAGCCATTGTTTTTGGCCATGTGATAAAGATCCAGCTTTAGAATCAACTTTTTGAGCTAAATTAACAATCTTCATAAGACGATCAATCTCATTAAGCTGCTCATCCTTAATACTTTTATTTATAAGGTTTAAGGGACTTTTAGGAGTTGTCACCGATATTTCAAGATTTTCTTTAACTGTTAGATTTTCAAAGATTCTTGGACTTTGGAACTTTCTTCCAACTCCAAGTCTGGCTATTTTATGCTCCTTTCTACCTACTAAAGATTTCCCTTTAAAAATTACTTCACCTTTTGTTGGCTTAACCTTTCCAGTTATTACATCAAGAAATGTTGTTTTACCTGCGCCATTGGGTCCTATTACAGCTCTTAATTCTCCTTTCTTTAAATTTAAATTAAGTTTGTTGAGAGCTAAAAAACCCTCGAAACTAACAGTAATATCTATTAAATTTAGAAGATCTTTATTATTCATTATTCCCCTCCTTATTGTTAACTTCTAAGCTTGGATAGGTTTCAATCTTCCTTTTCAAACCAAATCTTTGAAGAAGATTCCTAGGACCATCTCCTTGAATCCATCCTAAAACTCCTTCTGGCAGAGCTGTTACAACTAAGATAAATAACCCTCCTTGAATAAACATCCAGCTAGCAGGTAAAGCTTCACTTACTAGACTTTTTGCATAGTTGATGAAAACTGCTCCTAGTATCGCTCCCAATAAAGTTCCTCTTCCTCCAACAGCAACCCATATAACCATTTCTATAGAAAAGGGAACCGTCATAAATTGAGGGGATACTATTCCAGACTGAACGGTATATAAAGCTCCCGAAATTCCTGCGAGACCTCCAGCAATAGAAAATATTATCGTCTTGAATATAACTGGGTTGTATCCTGTAAACCTAACTCTTGGTTCATCATCTCGTATTCCTATAAGGATATTTCCAAATCTTCCTTTAACTACCCACTTTGCAAAAAACCATGCGGCTATTACTAGTATGGCGGTTATCCAAAAGAATATTCTTTGCATGGACTCAGAACCTACCATCTGACCAAATAGTTGTGTTACATCTGTTTTTAATCCATTTGTTCCATTTATAAGTTTTTGTTGTCCATTAAAGAAGTTAAAGAATACAAGAAGAGAAGCTTGAGTAAGTATAGAAAAATAAACCCCTTTGATTCTATTCCTGAAAACAAGAAATCCAATTAAACCAGCAACCAATGCTGGAATTATCCAGATAGCGAAGAAGGTAAAAACAGGCGATCTAAACGGTTCCCAGAAAAAAGGTAATTTTTCAACACCATATAAAGCAAAAAATTCAGGAATATTATTTGGAAATTCAGAGGAGCTGGTTATTTGCAAATACATTGCTGCACAATATCCACCTAGTGCAAAAAATATACCTTGTCCAAGACTTAGTAAACCTGTATATCCCCAGATAAGATCAACACCAAGTGCAACTATGGATAAGGATAAGTATCTACCTAGAAGGTTTAGTCTAAATACAGGGAGTAGAGTTGGTGCTGCAATAATTAAGGCTATTAATATTATCCAAAATGATAATACTATTTTTTTATCAAATTTAATTTTACTTAAGGACATTAGTTTTCAACCATCCTTCCTTTTTGAGGAAATAAACCTGTAGGTTTAAATTGTAAGAATATAACAATTAGTGCAAATATCATTACTCTTGCCATACTTGTGGTCGCAAAAAAGTTAATTGTGTTTGATAAAGGTAAAGGCATATCTGGCCATATTGATAAGAGCCTTCCAGCTCCAATTAAATCAGTCATTATTCCTATTCCAAATGAAGCAAGTACTGTTCCTAATAAATTTCCTACTCCTCCCAGCACTACAACCATAAAACAACCAACTATATAGTTTCCGCCAACATTTGGTCCTACAGAACCTAAAAGAGATACTGCTACCCCAGCAACTCCTGCTAAGCCAGATCCAATTCCAAAAGTAATTATATCCACTTTTTCAGTAGATATACCAAGGCAATCACTCATTTGTCGGTTCTGAGTAACTGCTCTTATACGCATCCCCCAAGCACTTTGATTAAGAAATAATGTTATTGCTATTACAGAGATTAGAGTAATGACAATTATCATTAATCTTGTTTTAGGAAATGCAGTGCCAATAATTTCTACTTGACCTCTCATCCATGAGGGTGCTGTTACATCAACATTTCGAGCGCTTGCTCTACTAAGTTTGCTGACAGAGGATGAGATTACGCTACCTGTCAGGACCCCAGTTAAAGCAGCAAATATCCAAGAACTAAATTTAAAATATTTGAAATTTATTGATTCTTTTATTTTTGAAGGGAATGTTGTTGGTAAGAATAAACCAATTAACAGACTTATAACCAGACCGGTCCCATAAGCTAAAGGTACACTTCTGACAAATTGTTGAAGAATTAAGCTTACGCCCCAAGTTGCGAGAAGTGTTTCTAGTGGACTTCCATAAAGCTTTCTTATTATAGTTTTTTCAAGGAGAATGCCTACTACTCCACTAACAATAAAAGCAAGGAAAATAGAAACTATTATGTACGAATTGTAGAAAGGTTTTAATATAGGTAATTTGAAAATTAATTGTGTTACGTATGTTGTGTAAGCCCCAAGCATCATAAGTTCTCCATGGGCAAGATTTATTACACCCATAAGACCAAAAACAATTGCTAGACCTAATGCAGCAACAAGTAGTACAGATCCGATTGCAACACCATTAAAAAGACTATCGAGAAGTAACTCCAATTTAGAAAAAGAAAATATTTGATTATATAAAATAAAAGGAGGTGTTAACCTCCTTTTATTTTGAAGTATAGGTTTTAATTAGATTAAAGCTTATACTTTTCTCCTTTTGAAGGATCTGTCCAATCGCATGCAAATCCTTTTGAACTTGGATGCTTTTGGTTCCATGCTTGAGGAAGAACAACTCCTGTCTCTTCAAGGATTGTAAATCCACCCTCTGCATTAATCTCTCCAATTCTTACTGTTTGAGATAAGTGGTGATTAGGCATAACTTCAACAGGACCTTGTGGAGCATCAAACTTTTGTCCAACAAGGGCTTCCCTTACTGCGTTGTCGTCGAATGTTCCAGCATCTTCTACTGCCTGTTTCCATAAGTAAACCATGTTATAAGCAGATTCTTGAGGATCAGCTACAACACGATCTGCTCCCCATCTTTTCTTGAAACTTGCAGCAAATTTCTTAGATGCAGGAGTATCAATTGACATCATGTAGTTCCAAGCACCGTAGTGACCTTCAAGGAACTCAGGACCAATTGTACTAATCTCTTCTTCAGCAATTGAATAGTTCATTACGTAGTAGCCACTTGAAGGTGTGATACCTGCGTCTTGAATCTGTTTGAAGAATGCAACGTTTTGGTCACCATTAAGTGTATTAATGATTATTCCACCTTCAGGAAGCGCCTTTTTGATTTTTGAGATAATTGGAGCAACTTCAGTATTTCCTAATGGAAGGTAATCTTCTCCAACAACTTTACCTCCTAACTGTTTTACCTGAGCTTTTGTGATTGTGTTTGAAGTTCTTGGGAAAACATAATCAGAACCTACAAGGAAGAAATCTCCACCAGCTGCGGGAGAACGCTTATACATGAAATCTGTAGCGGGTTCCGATTGTTGGTTTGGTGTGGCTCCTGTATAGAAAATGTTGTTAGAACATTCTTGAGCTTCATATTGAATTGGGTAGTAAAGGAAAGCATCCTTTGATTCGTAGACTGGTAACATTGCCTTTCTACTTGCAGATGTCCAACCACCAAATACGACAGGAACTCCGTCTTGGTCTATAAGTTTCTTAGATTTTTCAGCAAAAGTAGGCCAGTCAGATGCACCATCTTCAACTATGTATTCTATTTTGTAGCTTTTGCCGCCAACTGTAACACCACCAGCAGCATTTATCTCTTCAATAGCCATTTTTTCTGTATCAACAAGAGTTGATTCAGAGATAGCCATTGTTCCGGATAACGAATGCAAAATACCAACGGTTACTGTGTCATCGAAACTTCCGGAGGTTCCGCCTCCACCACAGGAAGTTGCGGTGACCGCAAGTGAGGCAGTAGCTAAACCTGCCAAAATACGCCTTGAAATTCTCATGAATTAGGATAAATTAGGTAATTGACCCTCATTAGGGGGATAAAGTAAAAGTTATTAACGAGTGAGGATTCGTTTTGTATCAGTCGTAACTTTTTGTTGAATCCAATATATTAGTAATGAACATTTTTCTAGTTTCGATTGTTGGGTATATGTGATTCTAAAAATTGAGTTATTTCTTCAACTCCTTTGCCGCTACTAAGGTTGGTAAAAAACCAAGGTTTCCCTTTTCTCATAAATTCAGTATCACTTTTCATAATATTTAAATCTGCACCAACCATATCTGCTAAGTCAATTTTGTTTATTAATAATAAATCTGACCTTGTTATCCCTGGCCCCCCTTTTCTAGGAATTTTGTCTCCGGCAGATACATCAATTACATATATTGATAAATCTACAAGTTCTGGACTAAAACTAGATGCTAAATTATCACCTCCACTTTCTACAAAAACAAAATCTAAAGGATTATATTTATTTTCTAAATCTAAAACTGCATTTTTATTTAAGGAACAATCCTCTCTTATCGCTGTATGAGGACAACCTCCTGTTTCTACACCAATAATCCTTCCTTCCTCTAAAACTTTTTTATTTATTAGAAAGTTAGCATCTTCTTTGGTGTAGATATCATTGGTGACAACTGCTATCTCATAATTTTTTTTCATGCTTAAGCATAGAGTCTCTACTAATGCAGTTTTTCCTGAACCTACAGGCCCAGCAACCCCTACTCTCAATTTGCTGCTCATAAATTAATTTCTAAAAAGTTTTGTATAAAGGTCATTATGATTTTGTTGTGCCATAGCTAAACCTACATTGCCAAAATAGATGTCATCAATTTCTTTGTCCATAATTTCTTTAGAAACTTTTGAAATTATTGCTAATAAGTCTCTCTGAATTAATTGTGCTTTTGTTGACCCAATAGGAATAATTCTTAATGCAGCACTAAGTTGGTTTGCACTCCACGCATAGAAAAAATTCTCAACCATTTCTAACTTGGTAATTTCAAAACAATAACAAGCCCAACTCCACGCTAATGACCAGGAGCTTTTTTTATTATTTTCATATAGATATTCAAATCCAAATTCTTTGGTTAAATCAAAGAGAGATTTTGCCATTTGAATTTGTTGTTCTCTCATTTCGAGAGAGTCCTTTGATGAGAGGATCCATTTATCCAAACTCATTAGCTTTTGCAAATTACCTTTTAAATTTTTGCGGTCGTTTATCTCATTGAAAATATCAAAAAAATCTAGTAAAAGTCTTGCATCTAGTCTTATCTGACCAATTTTTAGTTCACTTATGATTAAGTCTTTTACCGAATTTGAATCTGTTAAATTTTTATTATGAAGATAACTCTCCATTCCCTCCGAATAACAAAATCCTCCAACTGGTAAGTTAGGACTTATTAATAAATATTTTAATAAGTGACTTTTACTCATGACTATGGGCACCTCTTTCCGGAAAAAACTTTTTTTTCGTATTTTTTACATCAACTTTAAAATTAAGAAGCATATTTTTAATAACATAATCACTTTTTGTTAGAAGAATGTCTTCTTCAATTTCTACTTCTACATGCCTATTTCCTAGATGATAAGCAGTTTTAATAAGTTCAATTTTAGAATTTGAACTTATTTCAATTAAATTTTCTGTTTTGGCAATTATCTCTACATAAAAATTGGACTTATTAGTTGAAAGAATATCTCCATCATTTAATTTGCCCTTTCTAGGTAATTGTAAAATTATTTCTTGATCACAATCAGTTAATCTTTTACCTCGTAAGATTCTTCTTTCATCTGAACTTAAGGTAAGTTTTAAAAATGAACCTAATTTCGGTTTCTCCTTAATCCAATCAGTTACAACAATTTGTTTATTCATTCTCATAATCAAAATTTTTGGTTACTTTAATTTAGTAATTAAAGAAAACAATTTATGATTAAAACTTCATGGGAAGGTAATTGTTTCTTAAATTTTTTCAATAATAAAGCAAGTTTAGGAAATGTTGATAAAACAATCTTTAAATCTAAATCAACTTCTCCTTATAAGTTATTAAAGTCTACTCATGATCAAGAGGGCAGATGCATTTTGCCTGTTCTACATACTGCAGGGGGATTGGTAGGAGGTGATTTACTCGATTTTGAGGTAAATCTTGAAAAAAACTCTAAGGTTTTGTTGACTACTTCTTCAGCTCAGAAAGTATATGGATCAGTTGGAAGATCTAAAATCAATCCAAAAGGAAGTTTTTCAAAGCAAAAGAATCTCATAAACATTCTTGACAATTCTCATTTAGAGTATCTTCCCCAAGAAACAATCATCTTTGCAAATGGTTTATATGAGCAAATTTTTAAAGTATCTATTTCAGAAACTTCAAGTTTTTTATTTACTGATTTAATAAGACTTGGAAGATCTTCTTCCGGAGAATCTATTGAGAGTGGAGTTTTTAGGTCTAAATTAGAAATTATGAGAAATAATGATTTATATGATGATTGGGAATATGTTGATCAAATTGAATTATCTAAGGCAAGTTTTGTGGCCAAGTCAGGCATGGATTACATGCCCGTTTTTGGATCCTTAATTTGGATTTGCGAAAAAGATTTTTCCAAGTCAAAAATAAATAATCTTGTAGGAAATATAAAAAAGATTTTCAATGAAACTAATAATAATTTATCTATTGGAATCCTTGAAAATGGAATCTCTGTAAGATTCCTAGGGAGTTCTTCTCAAGATGCTAGGAAATGTTTTTTTTGTATTTGGAAACAAATTAGGTCTGTTTGTGGATTTTGTGAGCCAAAATATCAAGGTGTATGGCCTTTACAAGATTCTATGAATTATTAATTATGTTCAGAAAGAACCTTTTTTAAGAATTTATAGATTAATTTTTTATTATGCATCTTTCACCTCAAGAAAAGGATAAATTATTGATTTTTTCTGCTGCGCTCTTAGCTGAAAGAAGGCTTAGTCGAGGTCTTAAGCTTAATTATCCTGAAACAATTGCTTTTTTAAGTTTTCAAGTTCTTGAAGGAGCACGAGATGGTAAAAGTGTAAGTCAATTAATGTCAGAGGGAACTACCTGGCTTTCAAAATCACAAGTTATGGAGGGCATTCCTGAAATGGTTGATGAAGTTCAAATAGAAGCGGTTTTCCCCGATGGGACTAAATTAGTTACTATTCACAATCCGATTAATTAGTTATGAGTAATTTAATTCCTGGCGAAATAATTCCTGAACAAGGTGAAATCGAATTAAATCTTGGTAAGGAAGTTAAAACAGTAAAAGTTTCTAATTCTGGAGATAGACCTGTACAAATTGGATCTCATTATCATTTTTTTGAAGCTAATAAGGCTTTAATTTTTGATCGAGAAATAACACTTGGTATGCGTCTTGACATTCCTGCAGGAACAGCAATTAGATTTGAACCTGGAGATACAACTGATGTCAAATTAGTTCCATATACAGGTTTAAGAATTGCAAATGGTTTTAATTCATTGGTTAACGGTTCTTTAGATACTTAAAATTATGTCCTATAAAATTGACAGAAATACTTATGCGCAAACTTACGGACCCACTACCGGAGATAGAGTAAGGCTTGCTGATACCGAACTTTTTATAGAAGTAGAAAAGGATTTAACTACATACGGAGATGAAGTTAAATTTGGTGGAGGTAAAGTTATTCGAGATGGGATGGGACAGTCTCAAGTAAGAAGAGCTGATGGAGCTGTAGATACCGTAATAACTAATGCTTTGATCGTAGATTGGTGGGGAATAATTAAGGCTGATGTGGGTATAAAAGATGGAATGATTTTTGAAATTGGTAAGGCTGGTAATCCTGATATCCAGGATAATGTTGATATTGTTATTGGTGCATCAACAGAAGTAATAGCTGGAGAGGGGCATATTCTTACTGCAGGTTCAATAGATACCCATATTCACTTTATCTGTCCCCAACAAATTGAGACAGCACTAGCCTCTGGAATTACAACCATGTTGGGAGGAGGAACTGGACCTGCAACTGGCACAAATGCTACTACTTGTACTCCGGGTTCTTTTCATATTTCAAGAATGCTTCAATCTGCAGAAGCATTTCCCATGAATTTAGGTTTTTTTGGAAAAGGAAACTCAACAAACGAGAGCAATCTTATTGATCAGGTTGAGGCTGGTGCATGTGGATTGAAGCTTCATGAGGATTGGGGAACCACTCCTTCTACAATAAATTCTTGTCTAAATGTTGCAGATAAGTTTGACGTACAAGTATGTATTCATACTGATACTTTGAATGAGGCAGGCTTTGTTGAAGATACCATCAACGCTATTGCAGGAAGAACTATTCATACTTTTCATACCGAAGGAGCAGGTGGAGGTCATGCTCCAGACATTATAAAAATCTGTGGAGAAAAAAATGTTCTTCCTAGTAGTACAAATCCAACAAGACCTTATACAAGGAACACATTAGAAGAACATCTTGACATGTTAATGGTTTGTCATCATTTAGATTCTAAAATCCCAGAAGATATTGCATTTGCTGAATCAAGGATCAGAAGAGAGACTATTGCAGCTGAGGATATCTTGCATGATATAGGTGCCTTTTCAATTATTGCTAGTGATTCTCAAGCTATGGGAAGAGTTGGTGAAGTAATTACAAGAACTTTTCAAACCGCTCATAAAATGAAAGTCCAAAGGGGGCCGCTATCGCAGGATTCTGATAGAAACGATAATTATAGAGTAAAGAGATATATTTCTAAAGTCACAATTAATCCTGCAATAGCTCATGGTATTGATAAACATGTTGGGTCTATAGAAAAGGGTAAAATTGCGGATTTGGCATTGTGGAAACCTTCCTTTTTTGCGGTAAAGCCTGAATTAGTTGTTAAAGGAGGATCTATAGTTTGGTCCCAAATGGGTGATGCAAATGCTTCAATTCCTACTCCAGGTCCTGTACATGGTCGACCTATGTTTGCAAGTTTCGGCCAATCTCTAATTAAGAGTTCTTTTACCTTTTTAAGTAAAAATTCAATTGAACAAAATATTCCAAATAAATTAGGCTTACAAAAGAAATGTATTGCCGTAGAAAATACCAGAAATATCAATAAATCAAACTTAAAACTTAATAGTAAACTACCAAATATTTCAGTTGATCCTCAAACTTATGAAGTTTTTTCTGATGGAGAACTTCTTACTTGTGAACCACTTGATGAAGTCCCAATGGCTCAGAGGTATTTTTTGCTTTAGAAGTTTTTAATTAATTCTTTTTCACTTATCTTTATGTCTTTTGACCCCGCAATAGCTAAATCTTCTTGCAGTTTGTTCTCACAAGATAGAACTCTTGACCAACTTGGTAATTGAAGTGTCGTAGGACAAGCCAGATAATCTTCTGTAGCAGGTCTTAATAGTTTCGCAAACTTTTGTACTGATAATTCTTCTTCGTGCCTATCGTATGGAAGTTGATTAACTGCTGAATCTAATCCAAATTGTTTTACCCGATCTTCTCCAACTCTTTTGTAGAGAACTTCTAAAGTTGCTAGTTGAGTGCTAGTTAAGGTCTCGGCTTGATGCTCCATGAGACCTCTTAAAACACTTGAAAGTATTTCTGTACACATTTTTTGCAATCCTTCTTTAGAAGAATCTCCAATATTCTTATGTTTATGATCAAATAAACCTAGGTCAACCTGGGCTATTTTGGAGGTCCTTACGTTTCTATAAACCTCTGATAATAAACCTATCTCTAAACCCCAGTCACAAGGAATTCTTAAATTCATAGCAAGGTCTTTAGTAAAAGCAAACTCACCTGCTAATGGATATCTAAATGATTGAAGATATTGTAAAAACGGACCCTTACCAACTAACTGCTCAAGACTTGCTAATAAAGGACCCACGAATAATCTTGTTGCTCTACCTTGCAATTGATTTGTTTCTAGAGATAATCTACTGTAAAAAGCTTTTACATATGATATTCCATATGATTCATCCAGAAGTGGAAGTATCATTCTTGAAGGATATAAAGGACTAAAAGTTCTTATATCAGCATCAAAAAGAGCAACAACTTCTGATTTTCTAGTCGCAACTCCTATGCCTTGCCATACAGCCCATCCTTTACCTGGAGTTCCTAAAAGTTCTAATCCATTTTTTTCTTGGCTTTTTAATAGCTCAATTACAGAGGGAGAATTAGTCCATTGAACGTGAACTGGGAATGGCATTGAGTCAAAAAATGATTTTGCTGCCTTAACTTGCTCAACAGTTTTTGCAGAGAGAGCAATTACTAATTCATTTAAGCCTGTAAGGTTTTTTAAAACTTCTCTTATATCTTTTAATGCTGGACGCTCAAACTCTTCATATAAGCAAGGTATTAAAATGCTAGTTGATCTTTTTTTAAGACTTTTGTTTAATTCTTTAAGTAAATTTCTTGTAACTCCATATTCATGTATTGTTGTGATTAACCCTTGTTGAAAGTCCATTTTCTAATTGATGTGCAGAATAGTATTAATACTTCGATGATTTTTTCAAAGTGAAGCAAATTGATTCAGAGAAAAAATTAGATAGATTAAAAATTGATAAATTGTTAAAAACAATTTATTCAAATCATACTACAGAAGAAATTAATTTTATTTCAAACCAATTATTACAGATTTTAGATGATTTCTCAGAGAAATCTGCTTATGAAGAAATAAGAGATAAGGAAAGGTGGAATGAATCTCATTCAGTTTTGATAACTTATGCAGATAGTATTTATAAAAATGGCGAGGCAACATTAATAACTCTTAGGAAGTTGTTAAGTAAACATTTTGGCAGTCTTTCTAAAGTTGTACATATTCTTCCTTTTTTGAAATCTACAAGTGATGGAGGTTTTGCAGTCTCAAGTTATGATTCCTTAGAAGAAAAATTTGGTGGTTGGGATGATCTCAAAAGTATTTCTAAAAATCATGATTTGATGGCTGATTTAGTACTAAACCATGTCTCATCATCTCACCCATGGGTTCAACAATTTATTAAATCCCAAGAACCGGGTATATCAAATGTTTTTTCACCGAAACAAAATCTTGACTGGTCAAATGTAGTTAGGCCTAGAAGTTCCTCTTTGTTTTCTCAAATAAATACTGATGATGGTCCTAAACAAGTTTGGACAACTTTTGGGCCAGATCAAATTGATTTGAATTGGCATAATCCTAAAATGACTCTTGAGTTCTTAAATTTAATTACTACTTATTTATCTAATGGAATTAAATGGTTAAGGCTTGATGCTGTAGGTTTTATTTGGAAGGAATCAGGGACTACATGCTTACATTTACCTAAAGCACATTCAATTGTGAAACTCTTAAGAGTTCTTTTAAATAATCTTCTTGATGATGGCGTTTTAATAACAGAAACCAATGTTCCTCAGAAGGAGAATCTATCTTATCTCATTCCTGATGATGAAGCCCACATGGCATATAATTTCCCATTGCCTCCTCTTCTCCTAGAGGCAATTATTACTTCAAGAGCTGATATTCTAAACTCATGGATTTTTGATTGGCCCATATTACCTGAAGATACTACTTTATTTAATTTCACTGCATCGCACGATGGTGTTGGGCTAAGAGCTCTTGAGGGTTTAATGAATGAGCAGAGAATTAAAGATTTATTAATTAATTGTGAGAAAAGAGGAGGATTAGTAAGTCATAGACGTTTATCAAATGGTGATGATAAACCTTATGAATTGAATATTAGTTGGTGGAGTGCAATGGAAGACTCCAGTAGAGATGCTAAAAGATTTCAATATGAGAGATTTATTTTGAGTCAATTATTAGTAATGGCTCTGAAAGGGGTCCCTGCATTTTATTTGCCAGCATTACTAGCTTCAGAAAATGATATCAAAAGTTTTTCTATGACAGGTCAAAGAAGAGATCTAAACAGAGAAAAGTTTAAATCAGAAAATCTTTCAGCTGTTTTAAATAATCCTGAATCTAATGCTAATAAAAACTTAAAATATCTTCGTAATGCTATGGATGTCCGATCAGAATTAAAGCAATTTCACCCTTGTTCACAAATGAAATGTTTGTCTAAAGGTAGAAGTGATATTGTTGTAATCAAAAGAGGTAAAGGTCCTGAGTCTGTTTTTGCAATCCATAATATGACTGAAAATAAAATTAATTATCAATTGAATGATAATGATCTACCAAAAATAATTGATAATGATTTCAATACCCATGATTTTTTAACATCCACTAAATACAATTGCAAAAATATTAGTCTTGATCCTTTTCAAGTAATTTGGCTTAGTGCTTTATAAAAATGATAGAAAATTCTTCTATTTGGGTAGTAAGTGATGTAGATGGTACTTTAATGGATCACTCATATGATTTATCACCTGCTAAAGAAACTATAAAAAAACTACAAAAATTATCTATACCCGTAATTCTTTGTACAAGCAAAACCGCTTCTGAAGTAAAAGTTATTAGAAAGGAACTTAACTTGACGGATCCTTATATTGTTGAGAATGGTGCGGCAATATATGGTGAATCTCTTAAAAGAGTAAATGGAGAAATTATTCTTGGAATAAAATACGAATCTCTTGAAGAAATCTTAAATTTTATTTCTAAAGAAATTGATTATAAACTTACTCCTCTTAATAATCTCACTGATCAAGAAGCCACTCAGCTTACAGGTTTAGAAGGCAACTCATTGAACTTAATGCGTGATAGGCATTGGAGCATGCCTTTTTTAAATCCGCCAAGTTATTTAGAAGAGAAAATTAATATCTGTTGTAAAAAATTCAATGTTGATATTTTTAAGGGAAATAGAATGAGTCACTTATTATCTACAAAATCGAATAAAGGTAAAGCAATAAATGCTCTTAAAGAATATTCAAATGTTCAAAATATTGAAATTATAGGTTTAGGCGATTCTCCAAATGATTTGCCTCTACTTTTAAACTCAGATATTAAAATAGTTATTCCTGGAATAGATGGACCTAACTTAAATTTACTAGATCAATTAAAAGATTTGGAATTTACTTTAGCTTCTGAACCAAATGGATATGGTTGGAAAAATGAAATCAATAAATTGATAAATAAGCGAGAACTAAGTTAGAAAGATGAAAGATTTAGATATTAATTTTCCTCTTGATAAATTTGAAAAATTAATTATTGATATTGGTTGGGAATCCTTGGATGATTGGTTCAATTTTTGGAATAATAAAAGAAACATTCTTTCAATTGATCAATATTGGAACAATAAAGTAAATGATGATTGGATTTGGGGTTTGGCTTTACCTCTTTTATCTCAGGCTTATAAATTTCAAAATAATTTTTCTGATAGAAAAATTATTGGAATCTCAGCTCTGCCTGGCACAGGTAAAACAACACTAGGTAAATGGCTCGAAGCTATATCGTTAAAATTAAACTTCAAAATTGCGGTTATTTCAATTGACGACTTTTATCTCCCATCAAATGAAATGAAATTAGCAATTAAGAATAACCCTTGGAATGTTTCAAGAGGGTTTCCTGGTAGTCACTCAGTAAAATTAATGTATGAAAAATTATTAAATTGGAAGATAAATGGAGAATTAAATGTACCAGTTTTCGATAAATCTTTAAGAAATGGTTTAGGAGATAGATCTCATTGGAGATTAGATAATCCTGATTTATTAATTCTTGAGGGATGGTTTTTGGGAATAAAACCTTATTCTATTGACATAAATGATCGACCCATAAATACAACAGATTTGAGCCTTCATGAATCATCTTATGTATTAAAAATTCAAAATAACCTAAACGAATATTTAGATATTTGGACTTTAATAGACAATATTTGGCACTTAAAGCCCTTGAAGATTGAATATATGAATATATGGAAAACAAATCAGGAAAAAGAAATGTTTTTACAGAAAGGTAACGCCCTTCAAGATGAAAAATTATCTAATTTCTTGAGAATGCTTAATGTCTCAATTCCTCATAAAAGTTTTGATGTTATAAAATCCTACGCGCTTTTATTAATTGATCAAGAAAGAAATTTAGTTGAGGCTGGATTGAATTTGTAGCATTTTCTAAATTTCTTTTTTTTCAGTAATTTTTTATACATTTTTTTTTGCTCCAAATAGTGTTTAATTAAACATATTTTGCTGTTTAGGGATGGTTGAGTTTTCTTACAAAAATGAAGGCTGTAGGATGGTTGTCTTGAGATGTATTGGTCCATCAAATTTTTTCTTAGAGAGAGTTTTATTTCCAACTGACATTCTTACTTTTATGGCCCCAAATGATTCAAGAGTTGAAATCTGGGGAAATGAATTATATGGCCCTAAGTTGGAAGAGAGAATAAGAATTTCTGCTGATAACGAAGATTCGACTTTAGTGGCATAGAACAGATATTATCTAATTGTCTTCGAGTCAAAATTTTTTACAAATACCTAGTTTTTATTGATATTATCAAACTAGTTTTAGTTTTATAGATGTATTATTTTTCTTCCTTTGCAATAGGAGGTTTTGTTCCTTCTGCAGCTATCGCTGGAGTTTTACTTTTAGTTGGTTTAGGAGCCTTCTTTTATCTTGGTATTAAAGGACCCACAGATTATTAAACATGGGTTAATAAATAATTGTAATTTTAATTTTTCATAACCTTCTTGAATAAGTTAACACTATGGATTTAACAACTATTTTATTTATATTAAGCTTACCTTTCGTTTTATTAACAGTTTATTTTGGGACAAAAAATGATTTTTACGAGAGTGAAAACTATAAAGGAGATGGTTGTGCTCACGATGTTAAAAGGTAACTTTATTACTAATCACCTCTAAATACACAGGTCCATCTACTATCAAATTGCCAAACAGGTTTGTATATTTCATTAGTAATTTTTTCTCCTGCCTTATTACAAGTATCTAAATCTTTCATTGGAATAGAATGTAAGGAAGGACTTGTTATTCCACTAACCTCTGGCCTTCCTCCAGGTCCTTGTCTATAAGTTCCAATTATTAACCAATAGTTAGCTTTCGCAGAACCAGAAAAGATTAAGGAAAAAAGAAAAAATAATATTAAAATGGATTTTTTTTTCATTTTTCCATACTAGCTTTTAATTTTTAAATGTAAATTGCTATTAATTAATTAGGTAATTTAATAATTTTTGGAATATTTAAAATTTGTTTTATATGGATTAATTCAAGGGTTGACGGAATTTATCCCTGTAAGTAGTACAGCTCATTTAAAAGTTATATCTCTTTTTTTAGGTATTGATGATCCTGGAGCATCTTTGTCCGCTACTATTCAACTTGGAAGTGTTCTAGCCATAGCTTGGTATTTTAGGAATGATATTTTTAATTTCAGAAGTCAATCTTCCAAAAAATTTCTTGAATATCTCTTACATGAAAGATTATTAAGGTCTATTTTGATTGGTACTATACCTATTGTTTTGCTTGGTGGGAGTATAAAAATATTTATCCCTTCTTTTTTTGAAAACGTTCTTCGTTCAAATTTATCAATAGCATTGGTCTCATTTCTAATGGCTTTTTTTATGTACTTGGCAGATAGTTCGAAAAGAGGTTCTATTAATATTAAAAACCATAATTATTCAAATAGTTTTTTGATAGGTTTCTTTCAAGCATTTGCAATTTTTCCTGGTGTTTCAAGATCGGGGGTCACTATTTCTAGCGCTTTAATATCAGGATGGGAAAGAGGCGATGCTGCGAAATTTTCTTTTCTTTTAGGGATGCCAGCTATTTCTCTTGCTGCGATTGTTGAGTTTATTTCTTCTTTTAATGATTTTTTTTCATTAGGTTTTCTCCCTCTTTTTGTTGGTCTTATTACGACATTTTTGTCCTCTTTATTAGCAATAGATTTCTTATTAAAGTATTTTTCTTCAAATGGGTTGAAAATATTTATTATCTATCGAGTTATTTTTGGTGTTGTAATTCTTTTGAATTTATAATTGGATGAAAAAAAAATTTTTTGCAATTGTGTTAAGGTTTTAAAAAAAATTCTTTCTAATGAACATTTTTATATCTTTCCAATTAGGTGAAGTGGAAGTTTCAAATCTTACTATATTGGTTTTAGCTTTTTTTTCTTCTTTTACATTCATAGCAGTAGGCATAAGTTCATATAAACTATACAAATCCCTTATAAATGAAGACGATAAGTAATCGGAACGGCGGGATTTGAACCCACGACCCCCACTACCCCAAAGTGGTGCGCTACCAAACTGCGCTACGCCCCGTGTCTTTACTATAAAGATTAGATTGATTTAAATGTTATTCTTTATAGGATTGTTATCAGATCTCAATACACACTTGTCAACTTCCCAATTAAAGTTTTCCCATATATGGTCTTCTAATTTATAGTTGCTTCCAGTAAAAACTCCTAACTTAACTTTTGTAGGTGAAGCGGAACAATACTGCCTGCTTCCAGCTGATGCAAGATATTGTTGATGGTATTGTTCCGCATAAAAATATGAATCAATCATTTTTATTTCCGTTTCAATTAAACCAAGATTTTTTTTGCTTAGTTCCGTTTGATATTGTTCCTTACTGGCTAATATGGTTTTAATATTATTTTCATTTTTGTAATATATTGCTGATCTATATTGTGTTCCCATATCATTACCTTGTCTGTTTTTTTGAGTAGGGTCATGACATTCCCAAAACATTTTTAATAAATCACTTACATCTATTTCCCTTTTATCCCATATAACTCTTACAACTTCTGAATGACCAGTTAAGCCGGAACATACTTCATAATAAGTTGGATTGCTTTTTTCACCACCAGCATAACCTACAGAAGTTGTGACAACTCCAGGAAGTTTCCAAAAACATTTTTCAGCTCCCCAGAAACAACCACATCCAAAAATTATTTCATCTTCTTCTACATTAGGATCTTTTTTGATATCTGTTTTTAATATTCTATGTAATGAATAAGCATCATTAGTAAAATTTACCTGCCCATTATTCATAATGTTTTTCAGGAATTTAAACATAATTTAAATCTATTTATTATAAGTAAAAAAATTACTTTTAGCTCTTAACAATTCTGGTAGCTAGTTCTCTTTCCCAAAGTTGTTTATATAGCCCATTCACTTTTACTAAATCTTTATGAGCCCCTTCTTGTACTATTTCTCCTTTATCCATTACTAAAACCCTATCACAGGTAGCTGCAACAGAAAGTTGGTGACTAATCATTATGATTGTTTTATTACTTCTATCACTCATTTCATCTATTATTCTTGCTGCTGTTTTATTATCTACGCTTGCTAAAGCATCATCAAGAACAACAATAGGAGAATTAACAAGTAGTGCTCTTCCTAGTGCAGTTCTTTGCCTTTGTCCACCACTTAATGTAATACCTCTTTCACCAACAATAGTTTTAAACCTTTGTGGAAAACTATTGATATCATCAATTAATCCAGCTTTTGTAGCGCTTTCTTTAACTAAATATTTAGAAGCTTTGGGTTCTCCAAAACTTAGGTTTTCTGAGATTGTAGAAGTAAATAAGAATGCTTCTTGAGGAACGATTGAAATATTTTTTCTAAGATCGCTTAATTTTAAAGTTTTTACATCAATTTCATCTAAAAATAATTGATTGTCTGGAATTTCAATAGTCCGTCCTAGAGACTTTGCTAGTGTTGTCTTGCCACAACCTACTGGGCCAACTATTGCAATAAGTTCTCCAGGATAAATTTTAAAATTGAGACTATTTAATGAATTAAATTTTGATCCTGGATACTTTATTGTTAAATTTTTTGCTTCTAAGAATCCTTTAACCTTTCTTTTTAAAAATTTAGTTTCTGCTCTATCTACAATATTTGGGTTGTTCTGAAAGATTTCTTCCACACGATCTAAACTTACTTGACCAAGTTGAAAAGTATTTAAGGTAAAACCTAATAGAGCTGTTGGGAAGACAAGTCTTTCTACGTAAAGAATTAAAGCTACTAAACCACCTATCGAAATAAATCCACTCTCTAATTGAAAAGTTCCTAATGATAATAAAATCAATAATGAAATTGAGGAAATCCCTTGTAACAAAGGGAATAGGGTACTCGCTGTTCTTGCAAGTTTTATCGCTGAATTTCGATAGTCATTATTATATATGTTAAATTCTTTTTTCTCAGCATTCTCTTGGGCATAAATTTTAATGGCGCTTATACCAGATAGATCTTCTTGTATTAGATCACTAAGTTTTGATAATGATTCTTGTTGAGCTTTTCTTTGTTTAACCATTCTGCCGCCAAATAGACTTACAATTCCAAGGATTAATGGAAATATCATTAAAGCTGATATTGTTAATGTTTTATTAATCGAAAACATTGAAGGAATAGTGAATGAATAAGCTAAGACAATGTTGCACAAGCTTAAAACTGTAAAACCTAAAAGTCTTCTTATGTTTTCAACATCGCTTGTAGCTCTACTAATAATGTCTCCACTACCTTTTTTTTGAATCCATTCTGGATCTTGAATAAGTAAATGGTCAAAAAGTTTTTGACGAAGATTTACTTCTACTTTTCTACCTATGCCGAAGACAATCTGTCTTGAAAATAATCTTATTAAACCCATACAAGTTGCTAAAAATATTAACCATAAAGATTTAGAAATAACAAAATCCGAAGAAAACCCATTTTGTAATTGGTCAATTATATTTTTTACTTCTAAGGGTATTACAACACTTAATATATTTACTATTAAGAGAGCTAAAGCTCCATATAAGAATTCTTTTTTGTAAGGTCTTAGGTATTTAGATATAACTTTTATCTTTAAATTTTTCATTTTATTTTGCCGATATGATTAAGATAATGTTTCATTTTTGAATATGTGAGCTAATTTTATAAATGATTCAGTATTTATTTATGGGTAACGAGCAAACTCATCCATTACATGAAACAGACAAAAACATTATAGATTCCCTTATCACTAAAAAAACACCAGAAGATCTTGACTATATAAATTTAGCTAGATTAATAAATCGTTATACCAATTTCCCAGGAGAAATTGAAATTAAAAACGATATTGAAAAAATTTTAAATTTTTGGAAGATCACTAAAAATGAACTTTTTTCAAAAACAAAAAATATTTGGTCAAAAAGCTTCAGGCCTTCTAATACAAATAAAGATTTAGTTGGCTCAGGTTTTGATACCTCAAATTGAATTTTATCTGCATAATTTTTCTTCCATAAATAAATGTCTTCTAATCTATCAAACGCTGAAATCCTAAATAATTTGTTGGAGGGAAGGGACCTTGATGAATTAACTTCTAGATCTTTAATGCAAAGATGGCTTAATGATGAAATTTCAGATGTTGAAACAGGAGCTTTTTTGAGTGCTTTGAGAGCAAAGAGTTCTACAGGTGTCGAACTAAGTTCTATGGCTGAGGAACTCTTAAATGTTTGCGAATTGCCAGTAGCAAGACCAAATTTGTATTTGGTAGATACTTGTGGAACAGGGGGTGATGGAGCTAATACATTTAATATTTCAACTGCAGTTGCATTTGTAGCTGCATCTTGTGGGGTAAAAATTGCAAAACACGGAAATAAAAGTGCTAGTGGAAAAGTTGGCTCTGCTGATGTTTTGTTGAATCTTGGTTTGAATTTAAATTGTTCATTAGAAAAAGTAATCAAAGCCGTAAGTGAAATTGGAATAACTTTTTTGTTCGCACCTGTTTGGCATAAATCTTTAATAAAACTTGCTCCATTAAGAAAGACCCTTGGAATAAGGACAGTATTTAATCAACTTGGACCATTGGTAAATCCTTTAAGACCCAATGCACAAGTTTTGGGTGTTGCTTCTGAGGATCTTTTAAAACCTATGGGAAGCGCGCTTTTAAAAATGGGTATGAATAGAGCAATAGTCGTTCATGGTTCTGGTGGCCTTGATGAAGCTTCGCTTCAAGGAGAAAATAAATTAGTATTTGTTGATAATGGTGAATTACGGTTTTCAGAAATAAATATTTCAGACTTTAACCATGAAAATATATCTAACGAAAAGCTTGTGGTTTCTGATCTTGAGTCTAACGAGGAAATATTAAAGTCTGTTTTAAATGGTTCTGGACAAAAATCTCATATTGATGTAGTTGCCTTGAACTCTGCTTTAGTGCTTTGGGCAGCAGGAATTGAGGATGATTTAAATGAAGGATTTAATAAAGCTTTATTTTCGATAAATCAAGGAGATCCTTGGAAAAAGTTTTTACTTTTAAAAAATTATTTACATACAAATTAATTAATTTCAAATTGATGATTAATCCATATAAGAAAAACGCGAAATTAGTTTTAAGTAATGGAATTGTATTCCCAGGATTCTTTTTTGGTGCTTCTGGTACAGCTATTGGTGAAATAGTTTTTAATACGGGAATGACCGGATATCAAGAAGTTATTACTGATCCAAGTTATTATGGACAGTTATTAACATTTACTTATCCAGAGATTGGAAATACTGGTATTAATTTTGAAGATTCAGAATCTAATATTAATGTTAAAGGTATAATTGTTAGAAATTTTTCATCTAATAGCAGCAATTGGAGATCTAAAAAGAATTTTAATCAATGGTTAGTTGAGAAAAATATCATAGGTCTATATGGAATTGATACAAGGGCTCTTGTTAAAATTTTAAGATCTAGTGGCGCGATGAATGGAGTTATTACCTCTCTAGATAAAACTGATGAAAGTTGTTTAAAGATAATTTGTGATACGCCAAAGATGGAGGGATTAAATTTATCAAAAGTTGTTTCAACAAAGCAACAATATTTATGGAAAAGTCATACGCAAACAATTTTTGATTTAAGAAAGAGATATTATGAATCTTCTAAAAAGTTAAAAATAGTAGCAATTGATTTTGGAATTAAAAATTCAATTCTAAATAGACTTGTATCCCATGGTTGTGAAGTTTTGGTTTTACCTTCTCGATCTTCTCTAAATGATGTTCTGTCTAACAAGCCGGATGGTATATTTTTCTCAAATGGTCCAGGCGATCCTTCTTCTGTTTCTGAAGGTATAGACTTAGCAAAATCACTCATTGAATATGGTGAAATACCTATGTTTGGTATTTGCCTTGGCCACCAAATATTTGGATTAGCATTAGGAGGTTCAACTTATAAATTACCTTTTGGACATCGTGGTTTAAATCATCCTTGTGGTGAAAATAATAAAATTGAGATAACTAGTCAGAATCATGGTTTTGCTATTGATCCCAATTCTCTCTCAAAGGACATAGTTAGAATTACCCACTATAACCTTAACGATAATACTGTGGCTGGCCTAGAAGTTAATAATAAGCCAATATTTAGTGTGCAATATCATCCAGAAGCAGGACCTGGCCCACATGATTCAGATTATTTATTTAAAAAATTTGTTTCTCTAATGTTAGAAAGATGTTGACATATTGTTTTCTTTTGATTTGATAATTACATTTGATACATTAATTTTTTGGAGGTATTAGATCATAGAAGATTTCCAGAAGTTAACGGTTTCTTTAAGAGGAAACCTTGAGGTTAAAACAAACATTATTGTTTTTACTTTTAAAGGCCAACTTGATGCTTTCTCAGAAAAACAATTTAAGACTTTTGTTACTAATAATTTAAAAAATGACCTTCCATTCGTTATTGATCTTACAAAAATAGATTTTTTAGATTCCTCGGGTCTTGGAGCACTTGTTCAAACTGCTAAAGAATGCAAAAAGTCGAAACTTGGGTTCTCTGTCGTTGGCAATTCGAGAGTGGCCCAAACAATTAAACTTGTTCGTTTAGGGGATTTTCTTAACTTGAAGTCAAGCCTTGAAGATGCATTAAATTATTTAAAGAATTGAATTATTGGATTCAAAACTTGGTTCCATATGGATCTCCCGAGGATATAGGTGTTATTCAACTTGCTTGGCTTGGAGATTCGGTATGGGAGCTTCACCAAAGACTAAGACATGTTCATTTCCCTTTAAAATCTAAAGATCTCCATTTATCTGTAGTAAACGAAGTAAAAGCAAAATCTCAGTCAAAATCATTAAGTCAAATTGAACATTTATTAAATTCAAATGAAATGGATCTAATTAGGCGTGCTAGAAATAAAACAAAGAGATATCCAAAATCTTCAGACCCCGCCATATACTCTAGAGCAACTGGTTTTGAAACTCTTATTGGCTGGCTATTTTTAAAAGATCCTCAAAGATTATCAACACTTTTTGAATATTTAGAATTAAAAATGAATTGAATCTATGAAAAACTCCTCAAATAAATTTCGCGGAAAAAATAATAAAGAGTACAAAAAAAATTCAGATTTTGGTTATTACTCAAAAAATACAAATCGTTCAGAAAAAAATGATAGATTTTTGAACAATTCCGCTAAAAATAAGAAAGTTGAAAATTTAAAAAAAAATGATGACAATAATACTTTTTCGTCTTTAAAAAGAAGAAATCCAAGATTTAAATCTAATACAGAATTTCCTAATAAAAATTCTGATATGCATCAAGAGTTTACTAATAAGAGAAATTTTGATGATTGGATATGGGGTAAACATTCGGTTTATGAGGCTCTTAGTAGTGATAGAGCGATTAATAGGATTTGGTGTACTTCGGAAATTTTTTCTTCAGACAAATTCTATATTTTGCTTAAGGATCTTAAATCAAAAGGAGTTCTTATTGAAGAAGTTTCTTGGAACAGGCTTTCGCAATTGACATATGGTGCTTCACATCAAGGTGTCGCATTGCAGTTAGCATGCTCTAAAACAATATCCCTAGAACAATTAATCGATTTTTCTAAACAAAACTGTCCAAATCCTATATTAGTCGCATTAGACGGTATTACTGATCCTCATAATGTTGGTGCGATTATAAGATCAGCGGAAGCATTTGATTGCAAGGGTGTAATTATTCCTCAGAGAAGGTCTGCAGGATTGACTGGAACAGTCGCCAAGGTAGCTGCAGGAGCCTTAGAACACCTTCATGTAAGTAGAGTTGTTAACTTAAATAGAGCACTTGAGGAACTTAAGAAAAATGGTTTTCTTGTTGTTGGCTTATCTGGAGATGGTCAAATATCTATCTCAAATTTTCAAGAAAAAGCACCTTTGGTAGTTGTAGTTGGCTCTGAAGATAAAGGTATTTCTTTGCTTACTCAAAAAAAATGCGATTTTATATTAAGTATTTCTCTTAAAGGTAAGACTTCAAGTTTAAATGCCTCTGTGGCGGCTGCCATATCCCTATTTCACTTGACAGGTAAATAATTTTATTTTTAATAATCACTTTTTTTATAGACCACTAAAATGTTGTTGTTTCAATACATTTTTATGATTAATAAAAATTTATTGAATTTTCACTACAAAATTGTATAGAATTTAACAAGAATTGATGGTCTTACAGGCCAATAAAATTGATTAGAAACTTTGGAAACAAACTCGGTTTAGCTTGGTGGGCTAAAATTGAGACAGATCAACCTAGTAGTACCTACTGGTTCGGCCCATTTATTACTAAACGTAGTTTAAAAGAAAATATGTCTTCTTTTATTAAAGATCTTTCTGATGAAGGGTCTAAAAATATTAAACACAGTTTAGTACGTTGCAAAAAAGAAGAACCATTAACTGTTTGATAACTTTGATTTTAAGAAATAAATTAAGAAATGAATTTTAATTCTTTAAGAAAAGAAATTACCAGCAATAATGCTTCTGTTAAGGAATTAGTTAATGATATCTTTGACAAAATAGATAATAAAGATCCTGAAATTAACTCATATATTTGTACTACAAAAGATAATGCTATCGCGCAAGCAGAGAACATTGATAAATTAATTCAAAATAAAGAAAAACTGCCTCCTCTCGCGGGGATGCCAATAGCAATAAAGGATAATATTTGCACCAAAGGAGTTGCAACAACTTGTGCAAGTAAAATGCTCAAAAGCTTTGTTGCGCCTTATGAATCCACCGCTTCGAGTAAATTATGGTCTTCAGGGGGAATTTGTTTAGGAAAAACAAATTTAGACGAATTTGCAATGGGTAGTTCAACGGAAACTTCTGTATTTGGTGTCACTTCAAATCCTTGGGATATTAATAGAGTGCCAGGAGGAAGTTCAGGCGGTAGTGCTGCTTCAGTTGCCGCTGGATTTTGTGCGGCGGCTATAGGTTCTGATACAGGAGGATCAATAAGACAACCAGCTTCTTTTTGTGGTGTTGTAGGTCTTAAACCTACTTATGGCAGAGTTAGTAGATGGGGACTGGTAGCATTTGCTAGCTCTCTTGATCAAATTGGCCCAATTACAAATACTGTCTCAGATGCGGCTGAAATTCTTTATTCAATATCTGGTAAAGACCCCTTTGACTCAACATGTCTTGATAAGCCAGTACCAAATTATTTGACTGACTTAAATAAATCTATAAAGGGTTTAAAAATTGGAATCATTAAAGAATGTTTTGAACACCCAGGGCTTAATCCAGAAGTTAAGGAATCTGTTCTTTCTGGAGTTGATAGATTCCAAGCTTTAGGGGCTGAAATTATCGAAGTTGAATGTCCTAGATTTAACGATGGAATTGCGACATATTATGTCATTGCACCATCTGAAGCCTCCGCAAATTTAGCTAGATATGATGGAGTTAAATATGGCTACAGATCGAATGAAGGTTCAAATCTTATAGATATGACTTCAAAAAGTAGAGCTGAAGGTTTTGGAGATGAGGTACAAAGAAGAATTTTGATAGGTACTTATGCTTTGTCAGCTGGATACAGTGATGCCTATTACAAGAAGGCACAAAAAGTTAGGACACTTATAAGAAAAGATTTTGATAATGCTTTTAAGAAAGTAGATGTTTTATTAACTCCAACTTGCCCAACCACTGCTTTTTTGAAGGGAGATTTTGTCAATGATCCACTTTCAATGTATTTGTCTGATCTATTAACTGTTCCTGCTAATTTAGCAGGCCTCCCAGCAATCAGTATTCCTTGTGGTTTTGATACTAAAGGATTACCTATTGGAATGCAATTAATAGGCAATGTATTAGAAGAAGATAGAATATTGAATGCCGCAAATATCTTTGAAATTGATGCTCAGGTAATTAAGAACAGACCTTTATTTTAAATTTGTATTAATAATTAATTTGTAATCACAAAGTATAGATCTTTTAGAAATTTTCTCTATCTTATATATATAAATTATTTGAATATGGCTTTCGTTCCGCTTCATAATCATAGTGACTACAGCTTACTTGATGGTGCCAGTCAAATTTCAAAAATTGTAGATAGAGCTTGTGATCTTGGAATGGAATCGATAGCTCTTACTGATCATGGAGTTATGTATGGTGTTCTTGATTTGGTCAAGAAGTGTAAAGAGAAAGGTATAAAACCAATTATTGGTAATGAAATGTATGTGATTAATGGTTCTATTGATGATCCTCAACCAAAAAAAGAAAAAAGATATCATTTGGTGGTGTTAGCAAAAAATTATACTGGATATAAGAATCTAGTGAAGTTAACAACAATTAGTCACCTAAATGGGATGAGAGGTCGAGGCATTTTTTCTAGACCATGTATTGATAAATCTCTTTTAAGCAAATATAGTGATGGTCTGATAGTTTCTACAGCTTGTCTTGGTGGAGAGATACCTCAGGCTATCTTAAAAGGTAGATTAGACGTAGCAGAGGATATAGCTCTTTGGTATAAAAAATTATTTGCAGATGACTTTTATCTAGAAATACAAGATCACGGCTCTATTGAGGATAGAATTGTTAACGTTGAATTAATAAAAATTGGGAAGAAGCATCAAATAAAAGTCATCGCTACTAACGATGCGCACTACTTATCAAATATGGATGTTGAAGCACATGATGCTTTGCTTTGTGTATTAACAGGAAAACTAATAAGTGATGAAAAAAGATTGAGATATACCGGTACAGAATATATTAAAAGTGAAAATGAAATGCTTGAACTTTTTAAAGATCATATTGATGATGAATCAATTATTGAGGCAGTGAACAATACAGTAGAAATTTCTCAAAAAGTTGAAGTATTTGATTTGTTTGGTAATTATAGAATGCCAAAATTCCCTCTTAACGAAGATACAGATTCATTTTCTTTCCTTACACAATTATCTAATAAAGGCCTTTTAAAAAGACTTAAAAAAAATGATCTTACAGAAGTTGATGAGAACTATAAAAAAAGACTATCTTCCGAATTAAAAATTATTAAAGATATGGGCTTCCCAGATTATTTTTTGGTTGTTTGGGACTACATCAAATTTGCTAGAGATAACTCTATCCCTGTAGGACCAGGTAGAGGTTCTGCCGCAGGCTCACTAGTAGCTTATGCTCTTCAAATTACAAATATAGATCCTGTTGAGCATGGATTGTTGTTTGAGAGATTTTTAAATCCAGCAAGAAAGTCAATGCCAGATATTGACACCGACTTTTGTATTGATAGGAGAAATGAAGTTATTGATTATGTTACTAATCGTTATGGAGAGGATAAAGTTGCGCAAATAATTACTTTCAATAAGATGACCTCTAAGGCGGTTTTAAAAGATGTTGCAAGGGTTCTAGATATACCATATGGAGAGGCGGATAAATTGGCTAAGTTAATACCGGTTGTAAGAGGGAAACCTTATAAACTAAATGAAATGATTGATAAGAATTCTCCTAGCCAAGAGTTTAGAGAAAAATATATTAATGATAATAGGGTGAAAAAATGGGTTGATTTGGCTTTGAGAATTGAAGGAACTAATAAAACATATGGAGTTCATGCTGCTGGAGTTGTTATCGCATCAGATCCTCTTGACGAACTTGTACCTCTTCAAAGAAATAATGAAGGACAAATAATAACCCAATATTCTATGGATGATATCGAATCACTTGGATTATTGAAAATGGATTTCTTGGGTCTTAAGAATCTTACGATGATTGAAAAGACAGTTTCTCTTATTAATCAATCTACTGGAAAGAAAATAAATATTGATGAGTTACCTCAAAATGATTGTAAAACTTTTGAGCTTATTGGGAGAGGAGATCTTGAAGGTATTTTTCAACTTGAATCTTCCGGTATGAAACAGGTCGTTAAGGATTTCAAACCTAACTCTCTAGAGGATATTTCGTCCATACTGGCTCTTTATAGACCTGGTCCTCTTGATGCAGGCCTTATACCTAAATTCATAAATCGAAAAAATGGGAACGAAAAGATTGATTTCCCTCATCCTTTTATTAAGTCAATTCTCACTGAAACCTATGGAATTATGGTTTACCAAGAACAAATCATGAAAATTGCTCAAGACCTAGCCGGTTATTCTCTAGGTGATGCTGATTTACTTCGAAGAGCGATGGGGAAAAAGAAAGTTTCTGAAATGGTAAAGCATAGGAATATTTTTGTAGATGGTTCTATGAAGAAAGGTGTAAATGAAAAATTAGCAAATGATCTTTTTGATCAAATGGTTTTATTCGCAGAATATTGTTTTAACAAAAGTCACTCAACTGCTTATGGTGCTGTAACTTATCAAACTGCATTTTTAAAAGCCCATTTTCCTGTTGCATATATGGCAGCCCTTTTAAGCGTAAATTCTGGCTCTAGCGACAAGATGCAAAGATATATTTCTAATTGTTATTCCATGGGAATAGAAGTTATTTCACCAAGCATTAATTTTTCTGGGGTTGATTTCACTATTAAGAATAATCAGATTTTATTCGGGTTATCTGCAATTAAGAATTTAGGAGATTCTGCAATAAGAAATATAATTGAAAACCGAAATAGTTTTGGAACCTTTAAGTCATTATCAGATTTGTGCGACCGTTTGCCTTCTAATGTTCTTAACAAAAGAAGTCTTGAATCTCTAATTCATTGTGGAGCACTAGATGAGTTTTCAAATGATAATAATAGAGCTCAGTTATTGTCAGATCTTGAACATGTTATTGAGTGGGCCTCTTCAAGAAATCGTGATAGATTATCAGGGCAAGGAAATCTATTTGACTCTAAAGAAGAATTTTCTAATGTTGCTTTTTCAGATTCACAATTAGCTAAGGTTGATGATTATTCACTTATTGAGAAGTTAAAGTTAGAAAAGCAGCTATTAGGCTTTTATTTATCTGATCATCCTCTAAAGCATTTAACTAAGCCAGCAAAACTTGTATCACCTATAAGCATTTCTCAGTTAGAAGAAACAAAAGATAGAACCAAAGTCTCTTTAGTTGGAATGATCCCTGATTTGAAGCAAATTACAACGAGAAAAGGAGATAGGATGGCTATAGTTCAGCTTGAAGATCTTTCTGGAAGTTGCGAAGCAATAGTTTTTCCAAAAACCTATGTCAGATTATCAGAATTTCTTTTGACTGATACTAGATTATTGTTTTGGGGAACAATAGATAAAAAAAGTGATAAGACTCAATTAATAATTGATGATTGTAGAGAAATAGATAACCTTAAATTGCTTATTATTAATCTTGAAAGTTCTCAAGCATCAGATGTAAGAGTACAAAATACTTTGAGAGACTGTTTAATTAAATTTAAACCAGATAAAGGTAGATGTGGAATCAAGATTCCAGTTTTAGCTGCAGTAAGAAATAAAAATAGTGTTACCTACGTTAAATTTGGTGAACAATTCTGTATTGGAGATATTCAAGGAGCATGCAAATTATTAGAAGATAAATCATTCCAAGTTAATTTGAAATCTTTAGTTTCCTAGATTAACTTTTATCCTCAAAATTTTGAGTTGCAGGTTTGAAGGCTGCTTTTGCACGTTGTATGTTCATTGGAATATTTTCAATACCAAAAAAAGATCCAGGCTCTTTATCCCAACTAGCTGATAATATTCCAAAACTCAATCCTGCTAGACCTAACAAAAAAAACAATGCTGAAATTGCAATTGTTGATGAAGGAGGTATTTCAGCAATATTTCTTGTAACTATAATGTAGCTAACAACAAAAACCGACATCCCTAATATTGTGGGAATTCCTGCTGTAAAAAATATTCTTCTTGCCATTCTATCAGCAACATATTTAGGTATCCCAGTTGATGATCTTTTTGGGGTAGTTGCAGTACTTGATGCTTTTTCTAGATTAGCAAACGCAGTTTTCTCAGAATAATTTTTTTTCTTTTTAAATTGTGTCTTTTTTTTAGATTGCTTTTTTTTCATTAATTGAAATCATCCTCTGATTCCAATTTTCTTTACTAGCTCTTGATATCTCTGAACGTTTTTGTCTTTTATGAAAGAAAGTAATCTTTTCCTTTTACCAATCATTTTTAATAATCCTTGCCTTGAAGCGAAATCATGAATGTTTCCTTGGAGGTGGTCACTTAATTTCGATATTCTTTTTGAAAGCAGTGCTACTTGAACTTCGGCTGAACCTGTATCAGTTGGATGTACTTGATGAGTCTCAATCAGCTTCTGTTTTTCAGCTGTATCTAATGACATAAATTTTATTTCTTTTACTCTATGATACTACGTCAGCTAGCTATATTACTACTTTCCTTATCTAGATAATTCATAGCTAATTTCAATAAATTTTCAAATGATAAATTATTTTCTTTTTTTGCAAGGAAATCTACTTCATTGATAATAATTGGCAAAATATTCTTGATTTCTTTATTTTTGTAATTTAATGATTGAAGAGTTAACTGAAGGTCCTCCATCATTTTATTAATTTCAGGATCCTTAATCTCTAATTTATCTTTGTTTTTTTCTTCTTCAAATAGAATTTCATCATTAAATTTACTTTTTAATTCTAAAATTAATCGATCACTCATTTTTTGTCCTATACCAGGTACGGAACAAATTAATTTTTTGTTTTGTGTTTTTATTGCATTGATAACTTCACTAATAGAAAATTTATTTAATATCCCCATACCAATTTGAGATCCAACACCTCGAATACTTAAAATTTCAATAAAGAAATTCTTTTGATCCTTTGATGTAAAGCCAAATAATAAATCTGAATCTTCTTTCTTAATATGTTTTATCCAAAGAGTTATGTTTTTATTAGATATCTGATTTGTTTTTAATTTGAGAAAAAAGGATTCTAGTATTTGTATTTCGTATCCTAATCCTTGACAATTTATTAAAACAAAAAATTTTTGATTAGTTTGCCATGACTCAACCAATTCTCCATTTATCCAACTAATCAATTAACCACCATCCACCTGACAACCAATTAGTGCTCCTGCAGTTCCGCCAGCAGGTACTGCCCAAAATCTATCTTTCCCTCTAGAGGAAGATAGTGCTATTCCAGCACCAAGAAGTCCTCCTATAACAGAACCTTCACTACAGTCATTATCATCTATTTTTTCAGCTTTACTTTGACCTCCACAAGGTATTACAACGTCCACTTCATAACTTTTCACGTAGCCTGGATTTGATTTGGTTCCAGGAATGTATTCCTCTCTGTATTCAGTTCTTGTGCAAGTTACTGACTTTGGGGTCGTTGCATTAACTTGAACAATAGGAGAAAAACAAAATAATAAAGCTAAATAGAAAAATTTCACTTTTTTTTTTATTTTAATAATTATATTCTATGTCCTTTTGATTATTTTGGTAGTAGATATAATAGTTCCTAATAAAACTAGTGAGGCGCCTAATAAAAAATTTATGTTTATTATTTCACTAAAAAACAAAATCCCCCAAATTGAACCAAATAAAACTTGTAAATAATTAATTATTGATGCTTCAGAAGCAGGTAAATTTTTTAATCCTATAGTTAAGAAAGTCTGACCTAATTGAGTAAATAAGCCAATGCCAATTATCCAAACTAATTCATTCCAATTTGGGGTAACCCAGTTGATTAATACAATTGGCAATAAAGTTATAAAAGAAACAAGTGGAAAATATTCAATAATTACATAAACATCTTCAGTAAATGAAAGTTTCTTAACTGTAACGTAAGCCAATGCAGTGCAGATTGCCCCAAGAAATGCTATCGAAATCGAAACTTTTTCAATTTCAACGTTTATATTTGATAATTGACTTGGATTTAATATTACTAATATTCCAATCCAGCCAATAATTAAAGCAAAAATTATATTCCGAGTTATTTTTTCGTTTATAAATATGCCAGCAAATATAGATATAAAAATAGGATATGTGTACTGAATGACAGTAGATATACTAAGAGGCATATTTCTTATCGCATAAAAAATACAAACTAAAGCTAAAGTTCCTAAAACACCTCTTAAGATAAGTAATGGTCTATTTTTGCCCCAAGGATTTATATTTTTTAGATTAATTATGAATAATGTAATTATTAAACTTAACAATGATCTGAATAAAACTAATTCATAAATAGGTATCCTTTTATCAATATTTTTTACGCACAAAGTCATCAAACTAAAGAAGAATGAGGCAAATACCAAATTAAACTTATTCAATGAATTAAATTTTTTTTCTAATTCTGCGATATTTATCATTTTAAAAAATAGTTTTATTGTGAAATTAAGTAGATTCTTATTTGATTTTGACCTATAACAAATAAATCATTATTTGTTTTTGATAAAAATCTCAATGGTTCATTCTATACACCCAAGAACTATTCAAGAGGTTAAGGAAAAAGCAGATATTGTTGACGTTATATCTGAACATATTGTTCTTAAGAAGAAAGGCAAGGAATTTGTTGGGATTTGTCCTTTTCATGATGATACTAAGCCATCTATGACAGTATCACCAAGTAAACAATTCTATTATTGTTTTTCTTGTGGTGCTGGTGGTAACTCTATTAAATTTTTAATGGAATTTACTCGTGCAAATTTTTCAGATGTTGTACTTTCTCTCGCTAAAAAAAATAATATTAATGTTGAAAATCTTGAGGGTCCCCAAGTAGAAGCTTATAAAAAACAACTATCTAGAAAGGAAGAGCTTTATAAAATATTAAGAGTCACTAAAAATTGGTTTAAGTCTCAATTAAATAATTCTCTTGGTTTTGAAGCCATGAAATATTTAACATCTAAGAGAAACTTGAGTAACAAGATTATTGATAACTTTGAATTAGGTTTTGCCCCAAATTCATGGAATGATTTATTTAATTATCTTTCCAAGGTAGAAAAATTCCCCATTAATTTAATATTAGCTTCAGGCCTTGCAATTTCTAAAGATAATTCTGACAAGATTTATGATCGTTTTAGAAATAGATTAATTGTTCCAATACATGATATGCAGGGAAGAGTAGTTGCCTTTGGTGGAAGATCTCTTGATGGACAGGAACCCAAATATCTTAATTCTCCTGAATCAGAGATATTTGAAAAAGGGAAAATGTTGTTTGCATTTGAAAAAGCATCTAGCAATATAAGAAAAAGAGATAAAGCTATTATTGTTGAAGGATACTTTGATGTAATTTCTCTTCATTCAAAAGGTATTACTAATTCTGTAGCTTCCCTCGGTACCGCATTAAATAAGTATCAAATTTCTCAACTATGTAGATGTACAGATAATAAAAATATAATTTTGAATTTTGATTCTGATAATGCAGGAATTTTAGCTACAAAAAGAGTAATTAAAGAAGTTGAGACCCTATCCCTTCATGATCAAATTAATCTTAAGATACTTCAACTAAGTCATTTTAAAGATCCTGACGAATATTTGAATAGTCATACACCTGAAGATTATTTTAATTTAATTGATAATTCATCCTTTTGGATTGATTGGGAGATTGATCAGATCTTTAAAGATAAAGATTTAACTAAGTCTGAAAATTTCCAGAGTGTTATTTCTTCATTGGTAAAATTGTTGAGCAAATTACCTCAATCATCAACAAGAACTCATTACTTACAAAAAGTTTCCGAACGATTGAGTAAGGGACAAGCAAGGTTAGCGATACAGTTTGAACAAGATTTACGAAATCAAGTTAAGGGATTTCGTTGGCACGGTAGATCAAAAAAATTTGAACAACCAAATGAAACTTCTCGCCGTGAGAAAAATGAATCTGAAATAATTTTTTATTATTTGCATTGTCCTGATCTTCGTCTTTTCATTCGCGATGAATTTCTTAAAAGAGAAATTAATGGTTTTAGCACTAAATTTATTCAAAATTTGTGGGAAATTATTTCAAAAATTGAACAAACTAATTTGGGTTTAAATTATTTAAATGAATTAAAACAATCGAATAGTCAAATTCTTCAAAAAGATCTTTCTGCTAT